>NZ_ATDO01000063.1:0-85305 GCF_000445085.1 Sphingobium sp. HDIP04
CCGCACCCGCGCAGGCCATCGCCCCGCACGCGAGCGCGGCGCCGATCGCGGCAGCGGCCTCCATGCGCAGCCGGTCCGTCATTTCGTCCAGCAGGCCGAAGGCATGGGGATCGCGCCAGGCCGCTCCTGCCAGGAAGACCGCCGCCAGCCCCGCCAGCCCGCCAAACCCGCCCAGCAGCGACGGCAGCGCGGATCGCGGAACGCCGCGCCCCAGCGCCAGCCCGACGGCGCTTCCGGCGATCAGCGCCGCGCAGATTTGCGGCAGCGCCATGACATCATGGCTGTAGAGGGTCACGGCCGCCGCGACCGTCATCGCGGCGCTCGCCAGATGCGCGCCCCGCCGCAACCCGCCGCCAAGCGGGGCCAGCAAAGCCGCCGCGAACAGCAAGGCGGCCAGCGACCAGCCGGCCAGGAGCGTCGCGTTCACGCCTTCCATCATGGCCGGGGCGGCATGTCGATCCGCCGCGCCGCCACGAAGCCGCCGCAAAGCCCGGCGCTGCCCGCCACTATCGCCAGCAGGCCGAATATCCGAGCCAGGCTGCTGCCCGCTTCCGCCGAGACGATCAGCGCGCCGAGCAGAATGGCGGATGACAGCATCTGGAGGACGGAAACGAGCGCCCAGCCCTCATCCGGCCGCGTCCGCCATGCGACGAGCGCCCCGACGATGCAGGCCGCCAGGAAGAAGGGGAGAAGGAACGCCATCATCTGTTCCCCCTCATTGCGGGACGTCGACGACCGTCCAGCCCCGCCGGGCCGAAGGAGATCGTCGGGAAACCGACCGCTCCTTCATTCTCCGGGGACGGGCCGTCTCGCCCACCCCGGCGACCAGGCGCGCCTTAGCTGGCGATCAGCAGCACGACCAGGGCGGCGACGACGACGCTGGCGATGGTTCCCCATTTGATGAGGGCCACGAACCCTTCATAGGTCTGGGTTGCGCTGTTCATATTCCCGTCCGAAGCCATGCACCGTCCCTCTCTGTCCGTTTCGCGGGCATCCTCTTATCGCCAAGGCCGCTCCCCCTCAAGCCGTCAGCGAACAAGAAAATTTTTCCGGTTAAGCCGGTCTTTACCCCTCTTCCCTACTTTCGGTGCCAGTTCGCATAAGAGGGGTAAGGATGGCGCGCGACGGCGTTCCGATGCTGATGTTGATCGACGACGAGCCGGCGCAGCGCAGGCTGGTGTCGGCTCTCGCCGCCCGCGCGGGATGGCGCACCATCTTCGCCAATGACGGCGACACCGCGATTGCGATGCTGGGCACGCAGGACGGCATGCGGCTGGACGCCGTGCTGCTCGACCAATGGAGCCCCAGCTACGAGCCGACCGGCCTGGTCCGCGAACTGCGCGCCCGCCGCCCTGCCCTGCCCATATTGATCCTGACGGCGCATAACAATGTCGCCGTTGCGGTGGAGGCGATGCGGGCCGGCGCCACCGACTATCTCGCCAAGCCGATCGCGCCCGAACGGCTGCTCGCCGCGCTCAACGCCACGCTGAACGGCGAACATGGCAAGGGCGAGTTGCGCCCGCTGACCGAGAAGATTCCCGCCGCCCTGTCCTTCGAGGATGTGGTGGGCGCCGCGCCGCAGTTCCGCGCCGCGCTCGCCATCGCGGCCAAGGCCGCCCGCGCCCGCGTCCCCGTGCTGATCGAGGGCGAGAGCGGCGTCGGCAAGGATGTGATCGCCCGCGCGATCCACGCCGCATCCCCCCGCCACAAGCAGGCGATGATCACCGTGAATTGCGGCGCTATCCCTGCCAATCTGGTGGAATCCGACCTGTTCGGCCATGAACGCGGCGCCTTCACCGGCGCCTTCGACCGGCAGGTCGGCAAGTTCGTCGCGGCCGACATGGGCACGATCTTCCTCGACGAAGTGAGCGAAATGCCGCTGGACGCGCAGGTGAAGCTGCTGCGCGTGCTTCAGGACGGCGAGGTCCAGCCGATCGGCGCGCGCCGCCCGATCCATGTCGATGTCCGCGTCATCGCCGCCACCAACAAGCGGCTGCATGACGAGATCGAGGCGGGGCGCTTCCGCGAAGACCTATATTACCGCCTCAACGTCGTGCAGCTCACCATTCCGCCGCTGCGCGAACGTCTGGGCGACGTGCCGGCGCTGTGCCGCCATCTGCTCGCCCGCATCGCGACCCAGCCGGGATTGCGCGGCCTTGGCCTTACCGACGACGCGCTGGCGCTGCTGATGCAGCATGACTGGCCGGGCAATGTGCGCCAGCTTCAGAACGCCCTGTTCCGCGCCGCGGTGCTGTGCGAGGGCGATGCGCTGACCCCCCAGGACTTCCCGCAGATCGCCGCGCAGATCCGCGGCCGCGGCCATGGCGAGTCCCGTGGCCGGCTCCATGCCGTGCCGCAGCCGCATCGGGAAGCCGCCGGCATCACCCTGTTCGAAGGCGACGGCCATGTCCGTCAACTGGCGGAGATCGAGGCGGACGTCATTCGCCTGGCCATCGGCCATTATCGCGGGCGCATGACCGAAGTGGCCCGGCGGCTGGGCATCGGCCGCTCGACCCTTTACCGCAAGCTCGCTGAACTGGGCATCGACAGCGCCGCCTGATCTTTTCGGGCTGCCTTTTCTGGGCCGCCTGATCGGGCCGGACGCCCCGCGCCATCGTCGCTCCATCGCGCCGCGTTCGGTTGCGGCGTTGAAATGTCGCGGCGGCTATGCTTTGGGGGAGCGATGAAAAGCGCCACCCTCGCCGCCGCCATGCCACTCCTCCTGCTGGTCGCCTGCGGGCGGGCGGAACCTGTAGAGGATCTCCCGAGCCAGGACGAACTCGCCGCCGCCGCCAACGCCGCCGCGGCCAGGGCGATGGCCGAAGCGAAGGCCGACACCCCCGAATCGCGCAACTATGTGAATGTGGAACGCGGCTTTTCCATCACCTTCCCCGAAGGCTGGCAGAAGGACGCGGCGTCCAGCAATGCCGACGGCGTGGTCTATCAGGACCCCGGCGCGGGCGCGGACGTCCGCATCTTCTGGCAGAAGAAGGAGGGCGACCAGACGCTGCAACAGATCGTCGAGACGGTGAGCGAAGGCTCCGAAGGGGTAAGCGGCGATTATATCGGCGACAATGAATATCGCGGCACGGCCAATGACGGCGAGGGGAACAACGTCGCGCTGCGGCTTATGAAGCAGCCGGACGGCGCCATCGTCACGGCCAGCTTCGTCTATCCCGAAATGCTGAGCGAGCAATATCAGGCGATGGCGGAAAAGACGCTCGACAGCCTGCGCATCTTCGCGCCCAAGGCGCAGACGCCCGACGGCGCCGCCGTTCCGGCGGCTGCGGGAAATGCCGGCACGCGTTGAGGCGGCCGGTGATGAAGTGATCATGGATGGGGAGCGGACATTCCCCTATTCGTCACTCCGGACTTGATCCGGGGTCCCGCTACCTTTTCCAGGCGCACTCTCAGAAAGAAAGCGGGACTCCGGATCAAGTCCGGGGTGACGAAACTGATGACCGCAACTGGCCACAAACCACCCCCAGCGCGAACTCACTCGTCGATCGGAACGAAGGCGCCCTTTTCCCGGTCCTTCATCACCTTGTCGGCCCGAAAGACCGACCCGCTCATCGTGATGTAAACCCCCGGCGCGGCAAGCTGCGCCGTCGCGAAGGCCATGCCCAGGTTGAAGCTGGCGTCGCTTTCCCCGAAACGCGCCGGGGCGAGAGCGCCCACCAGCACCACCGTCTTGCCGGCAATGGCGGAGAGCGACTTCGCCGTCTCCGTCATCGTGTCGGTGCCATGGGTGATGATGATGCGGCTTTCCGGCGCGGCGGCGACCCGGTCGCGGATCAGGGCGCGGTCGGCATCGTCCAGTTCCAGGCTGTCCTTGCGCACCACCTCCTCGATGCGGAAAGGCCGCTTGACCCGGCCGATGTCGAGCAGCTTCGCCACCACGGTTTCGCCCACCTGATAGTCCGACAGCGCATCGAAATAGATCTTGTCGATGGTCCCCCCGGTGGTGAGGACAAGAATCGGCGTTTCGGGGGACGGCATCGCAGGACTCCAAAGGGGACTGTTGCCCCCTGTAAAGCATTTCCATGAAGAGGTGAACCGCCCGGCCCTATTCGCCCCTGGCCATGGCCTCGCCCCGGTCGCGGGCGGCGACCAGCGTGTCGGTGAGCAGCTTCAGCAGCCGGTCGTCGGCGTCGAGCACGTTCAGGCCCTGCCGCGTCATGCCGCCGGGGCTGGCCACGCGGTCCGCCAGCGCGGCCGGGCTTTCGCTCGCCAGCGCGGCCATGCTGGCCGATCCGCGCACGGTGGCGAGCGCCATGCGCGCGGCCTGATCGGCGGGCAGGCCGATCGCTTCGCCCGCCCGCGCAAGGGCATCGACGAAGCGGAACAGAAAGGCGGGGCCGCAGCCGGACAGCGCGGTGACTTCGTTGAACTGGCCTTCATCCGCAATCCATTCGGCAAGGCCTAGCGGGGCGATGAACGCATCCACCGCCTTGCGCGACGCCGCCGGGAATGCGGCATCCGCATGGAGCGCGGTGACACCCTCCCCTATGCCCACCGGCAGGTTGGGCATGGCGCGGACGATTTCCGCCGCCGCGGGGAAGACGGCGCGCAGATCGGCCAGCCGCGTTCCCGCAAGGATCGAAACGATCCGCATATCGGCGCTGCAAAGCGGCGCAAGCAGGCCCGCGACATCGCCAAGCTGATAGGGCTTCATGCCCAGCAGGATGGTGGTGCCGGCGGGCAGGGAGGCGGGATAGTCGGTGACGACCGCCACCCCTTCCGCCACCGCCTTGCCGCTGGGACGCAACACGACCACCCGCGCCGGATCGAGGCCGCAGGCGAGCCAGCGCCGCAGCATCTGCCCCGCCATATTGCCGCAGCCGACAAGGAAAAGATGGTCGGGCCAGATGTCGGTCATGGGAAAGGGTCTCAGGCTTCGCCGCGCGTTTCGATGAGGCTGGCGGAAATCGCCTCCGTCGGGGTCTTGCCGCCCCAGAGGACGAACTGGAACACCGGATAGAAGCGCTCGCATTCGTCTATGGCGGTTTCCACCAATATCTGCGCCTGGTCGAGCGTCAGCGTGCCGCCCGCCCCCAGCAGCGTGCCGTGGCGGAACAGCACGATGCCGCTGGACGACCAGAGTTCGAAATGGCCGAGCCAGAGCTGTTCGTTGATCAGGCCCAGCGTTTCGTAGATGGCGCTGCGCTTGTCCTCATTCACCCTGATGTCGGGCAAGGCGAGCATTTGCAGCACCTGGTCCTCGTCGCGCCAGATGCCGCGCAGCTCATATTGCGCCCAGGACCCCTGGGTGCTGGCGACGATCTCATCCTCACCGACCTGATCGTAGCTCCAGCCATGCGCCTCGAAATAGGCGGCCAGCATGTCGATCGGCGCGGCCTCTTGGCCGCCATTTTCATATTCGTCGCTGTCCATCATCTGCGCGCCTTAAAGCATTTTTGTGCGCCGGTGGAAACCGGGGCGGCATGGAAAATGCGTGGACAACTCCGCTTCCGCCGGAAATCAGCCGGTTATTCGCCGTCCCTGGGCTTGGCCCGGACCGTCTGCTTGACCGGTTCGGACGCCTTGCCCTCCAGCGCGTCGAGCCGGGCCTTCAGCAATTCCACCTCCTCCCGGGCGGCGGCGGCCAGCGCCTTCACCGCGTCGAATTCGTCGCGGCTGACGAAATCCATGCCGCCGATCCACTGCTTGGCCTTTTCGCGGGCGTTGGTTTCGAATTCGCGGCTCATGCCCGCGACGGTTCCGGCCGCGCCGTTCACCAGCTTGGCAAGGTCGTCGAAAAAGCGGTTTTCGCTCTGCATGATGCTATGTCCTTCCGTGCGGCGTCGCGACGGGCGGCGCCAAAAATCATATCTGGGTCTGGAGAGCGGGTTTGCCAAGGCTTTCCGCGTCCGGATTGAGGCGGCCGATCTCATAGTTGAGGTAGGAGGCGAAGGCCAGCCAGCACAGATAGGGCAGCAGCAGAAGTCCCGCGACCCGGCGGACGCGCCAGAACAGCGCGGTCGTGACGGCGACCAGCACGAACAGGACGACGATCAGCGCCAGGGCCTGATCCACCTGATGCGCCCGGAAGAAAAGCGGCGACCAGAGGAGGTTGAGGATGAGCTGCGCGACGAAGGCGATGATCGCCGCGCCCCTGCCCCTGGCGCCGCGGGCGTGGAGCACGATGGCGAAGGCCAGCGCCATCAGTACATAAAGCACGGTCCAGGCGGCGCCGAAGACCCAGCCGGGCGGGATCAGTTCCGGCTTGGCGAGCGCGGCGAACCAGCGATTGCCATAGCCACTATTGGCGAGCTTGCCCGAAAGAAAGCCAAGGAAAACAATCGCGGGCACAGTAACCAACGCCCAGCGCGCATAGGCAAGACGTAATTGACCCGGAGACGCAATCTCGTTCATCGGCAACGAAGCTCCACCTTTTACTCGGCGGCTTCGGGCGAATCCTTCAAGGCCGAGTCCAGCCGCCGACTGACGGTTTGCGGTGAAACGGTTCGTCCCGCAACCCGCGAATAGAGGATCGGGATCAGGAACAGCGTGATCAGCGTCGCCAGGCTGACGCCGGACACCACCACCACGCCGATGGAATGGCGCGCCGCCGCGCCCGCGCCGCCGCGTATGACCAGCGGCATTGCGCCGATGACCGTGGCGATGGAGGTCATCAGGATCGGGCGCAGGCGGCGGGCCGCCGCTTGGCGGATGGCCGCGCCGATCTCCAGCCCCTCGTCGCGCAACTGGTTGGCGAATTCGACGATCAGGATGCCGTTCTTCGCCGCCAGCCCCACCAGCATGACGATGCCGATCTGGCTGTAGAGATTGACCGAGCCGCCCGTCAGCGAGAGGCCCAGCACGCCGCCCGCGACCGCCAGGGGGACGGTGGCGATGATGACGCCGGGATGGACGAAGCTTTCGAACTGGGCGGCCAGCAGCAGGTAGACGATCAATATGGTGAGGCCGAAGACCAGCCAGATCGACCCGCCGGTCTCGCGCAGCGACTGGCTCTCGCCCCGATAGCCCAGCGCCAGCACTTCGGGCGACTGGCGGGCCTGATCCTCTAGGAAATTCAGCGCCTCGCCCAGCGAATAGCCCGGCGCCAGGGCAGCGGTCAGGGTGATGGCGCGCAGCTTGTTGAAACGGTTGAGCTGGCGCGGCCCCGCCACTTCGCGAAGGGTGACGACGGCGGACAGGGGCACCAGCATGCCGGTGCGGCTGCGCACGTTGATGCGCTCCAGGTCGGCCTGGGTCTGCCGCCCCTCCCGCTCCGCCTGCACCAGCACGCGATATTCCTCGCCCCGGTCGACATAGGTCGTGACGCGGCGGGAACCGAGCAGCGTCTGCAAGGCCTGGCTGATGTCGTTGGCCGATACGCCCAGGTCGCCCGCCCGCTGCTGGTCCACCTCGATCCGCATCTGCGGCTTGGTTTCCTTATAATCGGAATCGAGGTTGATGAAGCCCGGATTGGTCGCGGCGGCGGCCATGATGCGGTCGCGCGCGGCCACCAGCCCCTCATAGGTCGATCCGGCCAGCACCAGATTGACCGGCAGGCCGCGTCCCCGGCCAAGCCCCGAACGCGGCGCGACATTGCCGCGCACGCCGGGCTGGCTGGCGATGATCTTGTTGATCGTGTCGGCCACCTGCGCGGTGGTGACGGTCCGGTCCTCCCACGGCCGCAGGAAGGCGATGATGTTGCCGCCGTTGAAATCGTCGCTCGCCCCGAAACCGGCGGGCGCGCGCATGTTCAGCACCTGGAGAATGCCCTTGTCCCGCAGCGGCTGAAGATCGGTTTCGATCTTCTGCATATATATATTCATGCGGTCGAAGCCGGTGCCTTCGGGCGCCGTCACCTGGCCGTCGACCACGCCGGTATCCTCCGCCGGGGCGAGTTCGGTCGGCAGCATGGTGAACAGCGCGCCCGCGACCGCCAGGAACAGCGCCACGGGGACGACGGCCATGAGAGGCCGCCTCAGCACCCGGTCGAGCAGGCGTCCATAGGCCGCCTCCAGCCGCTGGAACCGGTCGTCCACCCAGCGCGACAGGCGCGACCGTTCGGAATGGCGCAGCAGCTTCGAACAGAGCATCGGCGCGAGGCTCAGCGAAATGAAGCCGGAAAAGGCGATGGCGGCGATCATCGCGATGGCGAGTTCGCGGAACAGCAGGCCGGTCTGCCCGGCTAGGAACATCACCGGCACGAACACCGCGCAGACCACCAGCGTCGTCGAGATGATCGCGAAGCCCACCTGCCGCGTGCCGAGATAGGCGGCGGCCAGCGGGTCTTCCCCCTGTTCGATGCGATGATAGACATTTTCCAGCACAACGATGGCGTCGTCCACCACCAGCCCGATCGCCAGCACGAAGGCGAGCAATGTCAGCAGGTTGATCGACAGACCCAGCAGCCACATGACGGCGCAGGTCGCCAGCAGGCAGATCGGCACGGTGATCGACGGGATGATCGTCGCCCGCATCGACCCCAGGAAGAGGAAGATGACCAGCACCACCAGCAGGGCCGCTTCGCCCAGCGTGTCGTAGACATTGTCGATGGCGCGGCTGATGAACAGCGATTCGTCCGATCCGATGGTGACCTTCATGCCCGGCGGCAGGGTGGTCCGCAGTTCGGCGATCAGCGCCTTCGCCTTTTCCGCGACTTCCAGAGTGTTGGCGCCCGACTGGCGGATGATGCCGACGCCAACGCCGGTCGCGGCGTTGGAGCGGAAGGAGGTGTAGGGATTTTCCGCGCCCTGCTCGATCCGCGCCACATCGCCCAGCTTCACCTGATAACCGTCCGCGCCGCGCCCGACGACAAGCTGCGCGAACTGTTCGGGCGTGGAGAAGGCGCGCTCGACGCGCAGCGTCTGATTCTGATCCTTCGACTCGAAACGGCCGGCAGGCAGTTCCACATTCTGGGCGCGCAGGGCGCTTTCGATGTCGCCCGGCGTGATGCCGAAGGCGGTCAGCTTCTCCGCATTCAGCCAGATGCGGGTGGAGGGCCGCTCGTCGCCGCCGCCGGTGACGCGGGCGACGCCGTCAATGGCCGAAAAGCGGTCCAGCACGTTGCGGTCCAGATAATCGGCGATCTGGGTGGGGGTCCAGCCGTCCCTGGTGAAGACGATGAACAGGATCGCCCGCGCATCGGCATCGACCTTCCGGATTTCGGGGGCCAGCGCGTCCTCCGGCAAATCCTCCACGATGCCGCTGACGCGGTCGCGCACGTCGTTGGCGGCGGAATCGATGTCCCGCGACGGGTCGAATTCGATATTGACCGAGGAAACGCCGTCCCGCGAGGTCGAATTGATGTTCTGGATGCCCTGGACGCCCGCGACGCCATCCTCGATGATCTGGGTGATGCGGGTTTCGACAACCGAGGCCGCCGCGCCGGTATAGCTGGTCTCGACCGAGACGATGGGCGGGTCGGTGTCGGGATATTCGCGGATGGACAGGCTGAGATAGCCGACCACCCCGACGATGCAGAGCAGCACCGCGACGACCGCCGCGAAGACCGGACGGCGAACGGACAGGTCCGAAAGCTGCATGGCCCGCCTCCCTTAACCGGCCGCCCGGCCGGCGCTCGCGCTCTTCGCCTCCGGCTTGTCGCCCGGCAGGCGCACCGGCACGCCGTCGGTCAGCTTGACGACGCCGTCGGTGACGACGGTCTGGCCCGCCTTCACGCCGCCCAATATCTCGACCAGGCCGTTCTGGCGGATGCCGGTGTCGACCTTGGTCCGCTTGGCCTTGCCGTCCTCCACCACGAAGACGAAGCGATCCTCGCCATCGCCCACCACCGCCAGTTCGGGCACGGACAGCGACTGGCGCTGCTTCGCGATGACGTTGACGGTCAGCAGCATGCCGGGCTTCAGGGCGCGGTCGGGATTGGGCAGGATCGCCCTGATCCGGACGGCGCGGGTGGCGGGGTCGATCACCGGGTCGATGGTGGCGATGGTGCCGGTGAAGGGCCGGTCGGGCCAGGCGGCGGAAACCGCCTTGATCGCCTGCCCTTCCCGAACCATCGACAGGCGGGTTTCGGGAATCGTGAAGTCCAGCTTGATCCGCGAAATGTCGCTGACCGTGGCGATGGGCGTCCCGGCGGTGACGATGGCGCCGGGCGACACGGTGCGCAGGCTGACCCAGCCGGAGAAGGGCGCGCGCACCACGCGGTCGCCGATGGAGGCGCGGGCCTGCTGCGCGCTGGCGCGGGCGGCATTGGCCAGCGCGACCTGGCTGTCCAGGCTGGCCGCGGTCGCGAAGCCCCGCGCCTTCAACGCCTGGATGCGATCCAGTTGCTGCTGGGCGGCCAGCGCCTGGGCCTGGGCGGCGGCGAGTTCGGCCCGCTCCTGTCCCGCCGCCAGGGTCGCGATCACCTGCCCCTTGCCGACATAGCCGCCGTCGCTGAAATTGAGGGAAGTGATGCGCTCCGTCACCGGGGCGGACAGCACCACCTGCTCATTGGCGAAGGCGGTGCCGACGGCGTCCAGATTGTCGGTGAAGGTTTCGGGCGCGATCGGCGCGGCCTCCACCAATGCCGGGGGGCGCGCCTTCTTCTCCTTTTGACCGCCGCAGGCGGAAAGGGTGAGCGCAATCAGGAAGATAGGCAGGATGGTGCGCATGGGATCGGGCTAATCGGCCTTTGCAAGCGACTCAAACGGACGTTTGTCGCAGATGGTTACTATAGCGGCGAAACGAACAGGGGGGGATTATCCGCCAAATATGCGGAGAGGAGAAATTCGACATTGCCCTGGGGTCCGGTGATCGGGCTAGCGACGATGCCTTCGACCTGCCACCCCCTGGAAAGCGCCCAATCCCGCACTTCGCCGCACACCCGTTCATGGATGGCGGGATCGCGCACGACGCCGCCCTTGCCGACTTCCTCCCGCCCCGCCTCGAACTGCGGCTTGATGAGGGCGACGAGGCGCGCGCCGGGGCGGGCGAAGCCCATGGGGCGGTCCAGCACCTTGGCGAGGGAGATGAAGCTGGCGTCGCAGACGATGATGTCGACCGGCTCCGGCACATGGTCGGCGGTCAGGATGCGGGCGCTGGTCTGTTCATGCACGATGACGCGGGGGTCGGACCGCAGCTTCCACGCAAGCTGGTTGGTGCCGCTGTCCACCGCATAGACCCGCGCCGCGCCGTGGGCGAGCAACACGTCGGTGAAGCCGCCGGTCGAACTGCCGACGTCGATGGCGACCGCGCCGGTCACGTCGATCTGGAAATGCTCCAGCGCATGGGCGAGCTTGATGCCGCCCCGCGACACCCAGGGATGGTCCCGGCCCTTCACCTCCAGTTCGGCGTCGGCGGCGACCTGCTGCCCGGCCTTGTCGATCTTCCGGTCGCCCAGGAAGACGAGACCGGCGAGGATCAGCGCCTGGGCGCGGGCGCGGCTCTCCGCCAGGCCATTGTCCACGAGCAACTGATCGGCGCGCACCTTGGCCATCACGACACCAGAGCGGTCAGCGTGGCGGGGGTCAGGAGCTGGGGCAATGTCCGCGCTTCCCTGCCCGGCGCATACCAGAGGTAGAGCGGGACGCCGGAACGCCCCTGCCCTTCCAGGAAGCGGGTGATGGCGGGATCGGCATTGGTCCAGTCGCCCACCATCACCGTGACGCCCGCCTTTTCGAAGGCGGCGCGGGTTTCGTCGCGGTCGATGGCGGCGGCTTCATTCGCCTTGCAGGTCAGGCACCAGTCGGCGGTGAAGTAGAGGAAGACCGGCTTTCCGGCGGCGCGCAGGCCGGCAAGGCGGGCTTCGTCGAAGGGCAGGCCCTTTTCCGAAGCCGCAGCGGCAGGGGCATGGGTGGGAAGCAGGATGGCGGTTCCCGCGAAGAGGATCAGCGCCGCGCAGGCCACCGCCAGCCCGCCGCGCCGGCCATGAAGCTGCCGCCGCCCCAGCCACCACAGGCCGATTGCAAGAGCCGCCGCCGCGCCGAGGCCCAGCAGGATCGCCGGAACGCCCCTTTGCTGGCCGAGCAGCCACAGCAGGCCGAGCGCGGTCAGCGCCATGGGAATGGCCAATATCTTCTGGAGCCGCCCCATCCACGGCCCCGGCCGGGGCAGGCGGGTGCGGAGCGCGGGAATATGGGCCAGCGCCAGGAAGGGCAGCGCCAGGCCAAGGCCAAGCCCCGCGAAGATCGCCAGCGCCGCACCGATCGGCAGGATAAGGGCGGCCCCCATGGCCGCGCCCATGAACGGCCCGGTGCAGGGCGTCGCGACGAAGGCGACCAGCGCGCCGGTCCAGAATGCGCCGGTCGCGCCGCCCTTCCCCGCCAGACGGTCGCCGCCGCCGAAAGCGCTCAGTTCGAACAACCCGGCAAGGTTCAGCGTGATGGCCGTCACCAGCAGCAGCAGCAGCAGGATGATGCGCGGATCCTGCAACTGGAAGGCCCAGCCCACCGCCGCACCGGCGGCGCGCAGGCCAAGCAGCAGGCCGCCCAAAGCGAGGCAGGTGAGGATGATGCCGAGGCTGTAGGCCCATGCCTCCCGCCGGACGGTGCGCTCGTCGCCGCCTGCGCGGGCGAGCTTCATTGCCTTGAGGCCGAGGATCGGGAAGACGCAGGGCATGATGTTGAGCAGCAGGCCGCCGAGCAGCGCGCCGCCTAGCGCGATCAGGACGGTCTGCGCCGTGACGGAGCGGGCGGCGGGGACGGCGCCCAGCCGGGCCGTCAGCAGGAAGCCGACATGGTCGCCGGTGCGCAGCACGGCCTGCACCGGGCCGGATTTCAGGCCCTGCCCGGCTTCGGTTTCGATGATCAGCCGGTCGCCCTGCCGCGTGACGCTCTGCGGGGCGGCATAGCGCGTGAAGCCGTCGGCAAGCGCGAAGAGATGGACGTCGCGGGCGCTGGCCGCCGCCGGAAAGGGCACGGACAGGCGCAGGCGGCCGTCAGCGACGGCATAGCTCGCCTCGCTGCCCAGCGGACGCGGCAGGTGGCTGCGCCAGCCGTCGAACTGCGCCCTGCCGCCCGGCAGGATTGCGCCGTCGCCCGCGACCAGGTCCAGCGCCAGATCGGCTCCCTCCGGCATGCAGACCTTGTCCGTGCAGGCCAGCCAGTCGGCGCGGACCCGGATCGGCAGCTTCGTGCCCAGGGGCACGTCCGGCGCGACGGTCAGCTTCGCCAGCACGCCATAGGGGCCTTCATAGACATGGTTCATCAGGCCGGAGATCAGCAATGTTTCCGGCACCGGATAGCGCAGCGGGCCGATGGCGACGCCCCTGGGCAGCGTCCATTTGACGGTCATGCCCAGGCCCGCGTCGCCCGGATTCTGCCAATAGCCGTGCCAGCCCGGCTCCGGCGTCATGGAAAAGGCGATGGCGGCGTCCTTCCCCGGCTGCGGCGCGGCGCTTTCCGCCGTCAGTTCCGCCGCGATATGCGGCGCGCCTCCGCCGAACGCGCCCTGCGCCTGCGCGCCCGCCGCCATCAGCGAAAGGACCGTCATCAGAAGGACATGAAAAATCCGCATCGGGCCTCTGTTCCAGTGGACGGAAGCGGGCTAGGTCCGCACATAAGCGCCGTCAAGGCATGAGAAGGTATCCATTATGTTGAAAAATGTCGCGGCCGCGCTGCTTCTCGCCGCTTCGCTGCCCGCCATGGCCCAAGGCCCGGTTCAGCCCGCCGCTCCCGCCACTCCGCCCAAGCTGATCGTCGCCATCTCCGTCGACCAGTTTTCCGCCGACCTGTTCAGCGAATATCGCCAATATTATACGGGCGGCCTGCGGCGGCTGACGGAACAGGGCGTCGTCTTCCCCCGCGGCTATCAGGGCCATGCCGCGACCGAGACCTGCCCCGGCCACAGCACGATCCTGACCGGCAGCCGACCGGCGCGCACCGGCATCATCGCCAATAGCTGGTTCGACCTGAACGCCGCCCGCGCCGACAAGCTGGTCTATTGCGCGGAGGATGAGGCGCAGCCGGGCAGCAGCAGCGCCGACTATCAGGCCTCGCCGGTGCATCTTCGGGTGCCGACGCTGGGCGGGCGGATGAAGGCCGCCAATCCCGCCACCCGCGTCGTGTCGGTGGCGGGGAAGGACCGCGCCGCCATCATGATGGGCGGGCCGACCGCCGATCAGGTCTGGTGGCTGGGCGGGCCGCAGGGCTATGTCAGCTACAAGGGGGTGGCGACGCCGCCGCTGGTGGCCAAGGTCAATGAAGTCATGGCCCAGCGCCTGGCCCAGCCCAATCCCGGCTTCGAACTGCCGCCGCAATGCGCGGCCAAGGATTTCCCGGTCAAGGCGGGCAGCATCACCGTGGGCACCGGCCGCTTCGCGCGGGAGGGGGGCGATTACAAGGCCTTCCGGGTCTCGCCGGAGCAGGACGCGATGACCCTGGCCTTCGCCGCCGCCGCGATAGAGGCCATGGCGCTGGGGCGTCAGGCGCAGACCGACATCATCTCCATCGGCCTGTCGGCCACCGATTATATCGGCCACGCCTACGGCACGGAGGGGACGGAAAGCTGCATCCAGGTCGACCGGCTGGACCGCGAACTGGGCGCCTTTTTCGACCGGCTGGACAAGGATGGGCTGGACTATGTGGTGATGCTGACCGCCGACCATGGCGGCCACGACCTGCCCGAACGCCACCGGCTGAACGCCATGCCGATGGAGCAGCGCGTCGACAAGGCGCTGACGCCCAAGGCGCTGTCCGCCGCCATCGCGGAGAAGACCGGCATCGCCGGCAAGACGTTGATCTGGGGCGACGGTCCGGCGGGCGATCTTTATTTCGACAAGGGCCTCACCGCTGCGCAGCGGACCAAGGTGGAGGCGGCGACACTGGCCCTGCTGCGCGCCCATCCGCAGGTGCAGACCGTGTTCACCAGGGCGGAGATCGCGGCCACCCCCTCCCCCTCCGGCCCGCCGGAAAGCTGGTCGCTGATAGAGGAGGCCCGCGCCAGCTTCGACCCGCAGCGGTCGGGCGACCTGCTGCTGCTGCTGAAACCCCGCGTCATGTCGATCCCCGAAGCGGCGGTGATGGGCTATGTCGCGACCCATGGTTCGCCCTGGGACACGGACCGCCGCGTGCCGATCCTGTTCTGGCGCAAGGGGCTGGTTCATTTCGAACAGCCGCTGGGCGTGGAGACGGCGGACATATTGCCGACGCTGGCGGCGCTGATCGGACTGCCGGTGCCGAAGGATCAGATCGACGGGCGCTGCCTGGACCTGATCGCGGGGGATGGGGATAGCTGCGCAAACTGATCATGCACAGCCTGTTCCTGCGCAGGCAGGAACCCAGTTCAGGCGTTGCCTTATCACGCCAAGCGCGGAACTGGGCTCCTGCCTGCGCAGGAGCACGAAGCGCTTGGCGCTGCCCTAGATATTCTCCGCGATGCCGTCGCGCCCCTCCTCCAGCAAAGCGTGGACGCGGTGGGGGGCGGAAACCTCGACCCGGCTGGTCACTTCATAATGGGCCTTGGCTTGGCGGACATTGCTGTCGGCGGGCACGCTGTCGGTCAGCCAGACATTGCCGCCGATCACCGAACGGCTACCGATGATGATGCGCCCCAATATCGTCGCCCCGGCATAGATCACCACATCGTCCTCGATGATCGGATGGCGCGGCAGGGCCTTTTCCAGCGCGCCCTTCTCGTCCGCCGGAAAGCTGCGCGCGCCCAGCGTCACGCCCTGGTAGATGCGCACCCGGTCGCCGACGATGGCGGTTTCGCCGATGACCACGCCGGTGCCATGGTCGATGAAGAAGCTGTGGCCGATCTTCGCGCCGGGATGGATGTCGATCCCCGTGCTGCCGTGCGCGATTTCGGAGATGATCCGCGCCACCAGCGGCGCCCCCGATTGATGGAGCCGGTGCGCCAGCCGATGGTGAATGATCGCCATCATGGATGGATAGCAGATCAGCACCTCGTCCACGCTGCGCGCCGCCGGATCGCCCAGGAAGGCCGCCTCCACATCGCTGTCCAGCAGTTCGCGCAGCGCGGGAAGGCTGTCGGCGAAACTGCCGATGATGCGGGACGCCTCCCGGTCCACATGTTCGACCGGCTCGCCCTTCATCGCATAGATGAGTTCCAGCCGGATCTGCCCGTAGAGGCGGCTCAGCACCGTCTGAAGGGTCTGGGCGACATAGGCGTCCTCATTATGCAGGCGCACGAAGCTGGGGCCGAGGCGCAGCGGAAACAGCGCGCCGCACAAAGCCTCCATGATCTTGGTCAGCGTGGCGCGGGAGGGGAAACCCTCCGCGCCATATTCGGCATGATGGTCCTGCCCCTGCCGCCAGCGCCGCCGCACCGCGCCCAGTTCGGCCGCCAGCCGATCGATGTCCCAATAACCCTGGGCGATTTCCTTTTCGCCTTCTGCCGTCATAAGCGCCTCTTTCGATACAGGCGCCCGGCATAGCGCGGCATGTTGCTTCGCGGTAAATGAGTTTTGCTTGGGGGCAGGCAGATTCTCTTTGTCAGCGCCCTTGGATCAGCGCTTTTGCGCTTCGGCCGGAAGATGCAGGCAGATTTCCGCCCGCAATCCGCCTTCGGGCCGGTTGGCGAGGGTCAGCTGCCCCCCCTCCAGTTCCACCGCCCGCGCAACGATGGCCAGGCCCAGGCCCAGCCCCCGCGTGTTGCGCTGCCGCGCCTCGTCCAGGCGGGTAAAGGGCTTGAGCACCTCGTCCAGCTTGTCGCGGGGGATGCCGGGGCCGTCATCGTCGACGCGGATCAGCACTTCCCGGTCGCGGCGTTCCAACGTGACCCGCGCCCGGCTGCCATAATGCAGCGCATTTTCGACAAGGTTGACGACCGCCCGGCGCAAGGTGAGCGAGCGCACCTCCATTTCCAGATGGTCGGGCCCGACATAATCGACCTGCCTGCCCTGATCCTGGAAGGCGTCGACCACCGTCGCCGCCAGCACGGCGAGATCGGTGCGCACCGCCGGCTCGCCATTTTTCTCTCCGCCCAGGAAGGCGAGCAGCGAATCGATCATTTCCCCCATTTCGGTAAGGTCGCCCTCGATCGCCTCCCGCGCCTCATTGTCGGGCAGGTTCTCCAGCCGCAGCCGCAACCGGGCGAGCGGGGTGCGCATGTCGTGGCCGACCGCCGCCAGCGTCTCCGTTCGTTCGGTGATCAGGCGATGGATGCGCTTCTGCATGGCGTTGAAGGCGCGGATGAGGTTGCGGACGTCGTTGGACCCGCCCTCCTCCACGATCACTTCGTCGCTCAGGCCGATGCGCTCGGTGGCGCGGGTAAGGTCGCGCAACGGGGCCAGCGTCCGCCGGATCATGATGCCGCCGACGATCAGCAGCGCCAGCACCGGGATCAGCGCCAGTCCCATGCGGCCGATGGCGAAGGTCCATTTGCCGCCGCTGTGCCGCATGCCGAAATAGAGCCAGCTTCCGTCCGCCAGGCGCAAGCCGCCGTTGATCTCCGAAACGCGGCCTGGGGAAGCCAGGCGCAGCCACAGGCCCGACTGCTCCAGCGTCGGTTCCCAGTTGACGATCTGGCGGCGCATCCGCTCCAGCCCCGGCGCCAGGGCGGGCGGCGGGGGCGAGGAGGGTGCCCAATGTATGTCGTAACGGTCGGTGGTCAGTTGCAGAGACAGGGCATGCCGCTCATCCGCCGGATGCTCGGTCAGCAGCTTGCGCGCGATCACCAGATGCTCGGCCAGGCGGCGCGCCTCGTCATCCTGGAGCGACAGGTGATTGGCCCGCTCGTTCAGGAAGACGCCGACGGCGAATTCCATCGTCAGGGTCAGCAGCAGGATGGCGAATATCTGCCCGACCAGGCTGACATGCCGCCTCAAGCGCGGCTGACCTCCGCGTTGAACATATATCCGACGCCGCGAACGGTGGTGATCGGCGCCGAACGATCGTCCGTCGTCAGCTTGCGGCGCAGGCGGCTGACCAGCACGTCGATGCTGCGGTCGCTGCTGTCGCCCATGCGGGTGCGGGACAGTTCGATCAGCCTTTCGCGGGCGATGACGCGCTGCGGGTGGCTGAGGAAGCTGCCCAGCAGGTCGAACTCCGCGCCGGTCAGATCGACGATGGCGCCGGTGGGGGAACGCAGTTCGCGGCGGGGGAAGTTGACGATCCAGCCGTCGAAGCGCGCCTCATTCTCGCGATGCTCGTCCGGGCCGCGTTCCACGCCGACGCGGCGCAATATGGCGCGGATGCGGGCGATCAGTTCGCGGGTGCCGAAGGGCTTGGGCAGATAATCGTCCGCGCCCAGTTCCAGCCCGACGATGCGGTCGGTTTCGCTGCCCTTGGCGCTGATGAAGATGATGGGGACGTCGCTCTTGCGCCGGATCTGGCGGCACAGGTCAATGCCGTTGGTGCCCGGCAGCATGACGTCCAGCACGACCAGATCGACCGGCCCCGCGTCGAACGCCACCCACATTTCAGGACCGGAGGAAGCCGGCCGGACCTGATAGCCATGTTCCTGCAAGGCCCGCGCCGTCAGCGTGCGCAGCGGCGGGTCGTCTTCGACAAGGATGATGGTCGGCGCGGTCATGAAAATGTCGGCACGGCTGTGGGCATGACAGCGGGATAGGGACGGCCGGAGCCAGGGTCAACCGCACCGGCGGCCGGAAAGCCCCGGACGCGACAACAGAAACAATTTGTCACGTCCGAGAAAGAAGCATGGCCGGGCCTGGCGAACCAGGCCCGGCCATCGGATCAGAATGCAGCGGTCAGCGAGAAGAGGACCGTGCCGCGCGCGATCGACTTGCCGGCATCCTTGCTGTCGTTGACCATGAAGTTCGGACGCAGATAATCTTCCTCGACCCGGGCGATGTCGGTGTCGACAAAGGAGACGCCGACGGTCAGCGGCGTGCCCGGAATAGCCAGGTCGGCGCCGACCAGCCAGTCGAGATATTTGCCGGTGGGCGCGACCGAAGTGCCGTTGGGGCCAAGGCCCGGATTACCGTTCGACCAGCCGACATGGGCCTTCAGCGTGACGGGGGTGCTGGGAACCGCGGCGCTGAGGTCGCCCCAGACGTAGAAATTGTCTTCCTTGTCGCCCGGATTGTCGGGCGTGCCAGCGAGATAGCTAGCTGCGCTGTTATACGTCCTGCCAAGCGCTTCCTGCTTGGGCGCGTAGGCAACGCCGACCAGGCCCTTGACCGGACCGAACTGGTGCGACAGCTTCACATAGGGTTCGGCGAAGTCGGTCTTGTCGGCGCCCGACGGGTACATGTACCAGGTCAGGCCGACGTCGACCGTGGTGCCCTCGCCCAGCGCGGCGGAATAGCCGGCGACCAGGTCGAGTTCCATGTTCGCGCCGCCGAAACGGCCCCAGCCGCCCAGGTTCGAACCCCAGGTGCCCACATAGAAACCGCTTTCATGCGTGGCGGTGATGCCACCCTGGATGGCCATGCCGCGGTCGCTCTGCGACACGCCGCGGAAGCGGTAGTCGGACACCAGACCGACGCTGCCAGTGACGGTGACGGGGCCTGCGGGCTCTTCCTGAGCGAAAGCCGGAGCGCTGGAAAGCAGCGCAAGCGCGGCACAGGCAATATGATACTTCATGAACATTCCCCTTTTACGTAAGAATGTTCCTTCCTGCGTCCGCTCCCTCCGAAGATCTTTGGGTCTTATCGTCTTCGATACCGGCGGTTCGGCAAAAGGTTTAGGGGGAGAAGGCGGAATGGGGAAACGGCTTTTCCGCAAATGCGAAAGGGCGCGAAGTCACTGTGTTATCCGCAACACGATTATTGTCTTCTATCGTTCCATATATTGCTATTATGTTTCTATTTCGCATCATAAAGCAAAACCGCCGCATCGCCCTGGGTGATGCGGCGGTTCGTTCATCGCCTGAGGAGGGGGTGAAGGATCAGGCGGCGAGATGACGCATGCGGCCGGTGGCGCCGAACAGTTCGACCTGCGCGCCGGTCCCCCGGCGACGGTCGACCCATTCGCGGACCATCTCCGCGCAAGTATGGTCGATATGGCTGAGACGCTCGACATTCAGGATGACGAGCCGCCCGGCCGGGAGCGCCTCCAGCCTGGCCGACAGCTTCGGCAGGCTGAGGAAGGTGGCGGTGCCGTGCAGCGCAACCTCGTGCGCGTCGTCCCGCGCCTCCTCGTCCACGCCCAGGCGGAGGCGCCGGGCATGGGGCAGAAGCTCGATCAGCGACAGGCCGATGCCGACCAGGACGCCGGTCAGCAGGTCGGTCGCCACGACGCAGATCAGCGTCGCCGCCCACACCACGGCCGGGAGCGGGCCGTAGCGGTGAAGGAGATGCTTCACATGGTCGACGCTGACCAGGCGCACGCCGGTGACGACCAGGACGCCGGCCAGCGCCGCCATCGGGATTTCCCGCAGCAGCCAGGGCAGCAGGGCGACGAAGCCCAATATCCAGGCGCCGTGCAGGATGGTCGACAGCCGCGTCCTGGCGCCGGCCTGGACGTTGGCCGAACTGCGGACGATGACCCCGGTCATCGGCAGCGCACCCGCCACGCCGCAGAGCAGGTTGCCCACGCCCTGCGCGCTGAGTTCGCGGTTATAATTGGTACGCACGCCGTCATGCATCCGGTCCACTGCCGCCGCCGACAACAGCGTTTCCGCGCTGGCGATGAAGGCGATGGCGATGGCCGTGGTGATGATCGTCGGGTTCAGAAGCTGTTGCACCAGATCGTCGCCCGGCAGCGAAATGGCCGAGACGATGGATTCCGGCACGACGACCCGCGCCACCGGCAAGCTCAGGAAAAAGGCGGCCAGCGTCGCCAGCACCACGCCGACGAGAGCGCCCGGGAGCAGCTTCATCGACGCGGGACGCAGCTTCTCCCACCCCAGCATGCCGCCGATCGTGAGCAGGCCGACCGCGAAGGCAGTTGCGGCGTCCTGGTTGGAAAGACCGAAAATCTGCCCCGGCATGGCGACCAGATTGGCAAGACCGCTCGACAGCGGCTTGTCGTCGAACAGCACATGGAACTGGCCGACCACGATCAGCACGCCGATGCCCGCCAGCATGCCGTGCACCACGGCGGGCGATATGGCGCGAAACCAGCCGCCGACCCGCATCAGTCCGGCCACGACCTGGATCGCCCCCGCCAGGATCAGGATCGGCCCCAACGCGGACAGGCCCTGTTTCTGCACGATTTCGAAGACGATGACCGCCAGGCCCGCCGCCGGGCCGCTGACCTGAAGGGGCGAACCCGCCAGCAGGCCGACGATCAGGCCGCCGATCATGCCGGTGATCAGGCCCTTTTCCGGCGGCACCCCGGAAGCGATGGCAATGCCCATGCACAGCGGCATCGCGACCAGGAAGACGACGATGGAGGCCGTGAAGTCGCGGCTGAAGTTGCCGCCGGAAAATGCCTTGAGCATCAGCTTACTCCGCGGCCTGCGCATAGGCGATGTCGACCGCCAGGCGCTTGGCGTGCGGCAACGCCACGGGCAGCGGCTGGCCTTCGCGCAGCGGCAGGAAACGACCGGTCTCGCCGTCCAGGCCCAGAACCTGACCCGCATGGATGTCGACATACCAGCCGTGCAGCGCGATCTCGCCCCGCGCGATGCCCGACGCGACCGACGGATGGGTGCGCAGATGGGCGAGTTGCACCACCACATTCTCCAGCGCCATGTTGCGCAGCTTCTCCGCATCGCTGAGGTCGGCGGGGTAGCTTTCGCGGCACACCTTCTGCGCGGCATGGCTGTGGCGCAGCCAGGCGGCGACATTGGGCATGGCGCTGAGGTCGGCATTGGTGGACAGCGCCTTCATCGCGCCGCAATCGCTGTGGCCGCACACGATGATGTCGCGCACGCCCAGCACCATGACGGCATATTCGACGGTGGAGGTGACGCCGCCATTCTGCGTCGCGTGCGGCGGGACGATGTTGCCGGCGTTGCGGCAGACGAACAGGTCGCCGGGGTCCGCCTGCATGATATGTTCCGGAACGATGCGCGAATCCGCGCAGGAGATCATCAGCGCCTTGGGGCTCTGCCCGTCGCTGGCGAGGCGGTTGTAAAGCGCGCTCTGGTTCGGAAAGACATGGCTTTCGAAGCTGAAGACGCGACCGATCAGATCGTTCATGTCGTTGCATCCTTCTTGTCTGATGGCCGGTCAGGGGGCAGACCGGCCTTGAGGATGCACGATAGGGGGGCGTTTTTGCTGCGTCGCAGCGGCTTTGTTAAATAATATGTCTGAGTGATGGAAAGCGCGATAGGCGCGGCGGCTCGCCCGATTTTCCAGCAGAATCAATGTAATGGATGGGAAACATTGGACCGGGTCGAAGCGGCTCAGCGCCGGTCGACCACCGCGCTGAACATATATCCGCCGCCCCGCACCGTAACGATGGGCGCTGGCCGGCCGCCATGGCTGAGCTTGCGCCGCAGCCGGCTGACCAGCACGTCGACGCTGCGGTCGGAGGACGGCGCATCGCGCACGCCGCCCAGTTCCATCAGGCGCGGACGGGCGATCACGACCTGCGGATGATCCAGCAGCACGAGCAGCAACGCAAATTCGGCGGCGGTCAGGTCGACCTGCGCGCCGTCGGGGGCCAGAACCTCGCGCCGGGAGGAATCCACCACCCAGCCGTCGAACCGCGCCTCGGTCGGTCGGCGCACGCCCAGGGCGCGTTCATTGCGTCCCCGGCGCAGCACGGCGCGCAGCCGGGCGGCCAGTTCACGTGTCGAATAGGGCTTCGCCATATAATCGTCGGCGCCCAGTTCCAGCCCGACCACGCGGTCGACCTCGCTGCTGTTGGCGCCGACCAGGATGATCGGCACGTCGCTGCGTTCCCGGACGTCGCGGCACAGATCCATGCCGTCCGGGCCGCGCAGCGCGGCATCCAGCACGACCGCTCCCACGGGCATGCTGTTCATCGCATCCCAGATTTCGCTCGCGGAGGCGGCGGCCATGGCCCGAAACCCGCTTTCCTCCAGCGATTGGCGCACATCCTGGCGCACGTCCTGCTGGGCGTCCGCGATCAATATCAGCGGTGGGTTCATCCGCCCGTTACGGCGCCCTTCGCGGACAGCGCGTGAATGCCGTCAAGCTCGCCCAGCAACGCGGCCCGATCCTGCCGCGCCACGGCGACGGCTTCGGCCGCGCGAGCGCCGGCGTGGCGGGCGACTTCCGCCTCGATCTCGTCGCGGGCGGCGGCGCAGCTGCCGGCATGGCTGCCCGACAGCGGAGCGAAGCGGTGGATCGGCTTGGCGACGGCGGCCAGGGCGCGGCCCTGCGTCGCGACGTCGCGGTTCACGACCAGTTCGGCCTGCCAGCGGCACACCGGCATGGACGGCCGATTGGCGAAGCGCGATTCGACCTCCCGGAAGCGGACCGTCGATTCGGTCTCGTAGCTCGCCCGATAGGCGTTCGACGCATGGGTGATTTCAGCGCTGTGGATCGGCGTGGCGACGGCAATGGCCGCCGCGCTGGACGCGAGAATGAGCAACATGGGGCCTTCTCCCTGACAACCGGAAATGATCGGTCCGGGTTTTAGGCGGGCTGAATGTCTCTGAAATTTGCCGAGTGTTACAAATTATTGCTCAAGCATTTTCCCGTTGCGGGCGGCGCGGGCACGATCCTCCCCTTTTTCCGACTGGAGCCAGGCCATTCGCGTCAGGGGCATGGATCGTCCGGCCGCTCACATGATCCAGCAGCGCCGACAGCCATAGCGCGTCGCTCGCCGCCCGGTGGCGATGCGGATGGAGCGCGTCGGCACGGGCGACCGCCTCCATGATCCGCCGTTCGCCCGCGCGATGCTCGTCAAGCAGCAGCGAGACATGGTCGATGAGGAAGGGCGTCGCCTGCCCCGCCGCGTCGGCCAGCGTGTCGAGCCAATATTGGTCGATCATGCTGTCGGCCACCATGCGCCGCCCCGCGCAGGCGTCGGCCAGTTCGGACAGCACGGTTTCGACAGGCTGGCCCTCGCGCTCCACCCGGTCGCGGTCCAGGCCGTGCAGCGCCTCCGCCTCGGCGGACCAATGCCATCCCGCCCAATCGTCATGCGGCCGGATCAGCCAGCTTCGCGCCTTGCCCTCGCGGGCGATGCCGACTTCAATGGGGTAGGACAGGCCGTGCCGGGGCAGGCACGACGCCTCGAAATCGATCGTGAGGATCGTCAAGATGCTCTCCATATTTCAGGGCCATGCCTGCCCCTCTTCAGACCGGCCAGTCAGTTTTCCGCTGTGGCTCACCTAAGCGGCGACTATGTCAGTCCGAAGTCAGGGGCGCGAAAAATGATGTGGACGGGCGCATTGCGTCGACCGGCCGAAAGGGCGCGTCCATCGGAAAATCCCGACATGGAAGCGCGATCGCCATGCAACCTGCGGGGCTTTCGCGCTTTTAACGGGGGCGCCCACCGCAAGTCGGGGGGATCGGTGGCGGCGCGGCCTGCAAAGGGATGCCCGACCATGAAAATCGCACAGATTGCTCCGCTTGCCGAAAGCGTGCCGCCGCGCCTCTATGGCGGCACCGAACGCATCGTGTCCTACCTGACCGAGGAACTGGTGCGGCAGGGGCATGAGGTGACGCTGTTCGCCAGCGGCGACTCCGTCACCCGGGCGGAACTGGTGCCGGTGACCGACATGGCGCTGCGGCTCAATCCCAAGGTGCGCGATCCCATCCCCTACCACATGATCCTGCTCGATGCCGTGCGCCACCGGGCCGACGAGTTCGACGCGCTGCATTTCCATATCGACCTCATCCACATGCCGCTGGTGCAGGATTTCATCGGCCGCTGCGTGACGACGCTGCACGGCCGGCTGGACCTGCCCGACCTGCCCGCCTTCTACCGCGCCTTCCCCGATCACAGCCTGGTGTCGATTTCCGACCATCAGCGGCTGCCGATGCCGCCGGTGAACTGGGCAGGGACGATCCACCACGGCCTGCCCGCCGACCTGCTGCCGCCCCGCATCGGCCCCAGCGACGGCTATCTGGCCTTCCTGGGGCGCATTTCCCCCGAAAAGCGTCCCGACCGTGCGATCCGCATCGCCGCGCGTTCGGGATTGCCGCTCAGGATCGCGGCGAAGATCGACGCGGTGGACCGCGCCTATTGGGAGCGGGAGATTGCGCCGCTCGTCGAACGCTACCCCAATGTCCACTATGCCGGGGAGATCAACGAAGCGCAGAAGGCCGAATTCCTGGGCCGGGCAAGCGCCCTGCTGTTCCCCATCGACTGGCCCGAACCCTTTGGCCTGGTGATGATAGAGGCTATGGCCTGCGCCACGCCGGTCATCGCCTTCCGCTGCGGTTCCGTCCCCGAAGTGATCGACCATGGGCGGTCGGGCTATATCGTCGAGAGCGAGGATGAAGCGGTCGCGGCGGTCGGCCGCCTCCGCGAACTCGACCGCGCGAAGGTGCGCGCCGCCTTTGACGCACGCTTCACGGCAGAGCGGATGGCCGCCGATTATGTTCAGCTTTATCACGACCTTCCCGGCGCGCGGACGCAGGCGGCGATGCTGCGGCGGCTGCGCGGAGAAGGTTCGGAACTTCAGGTCGTGGGATAGAGCATTTTCAACTTGGCCGTTTGCGGGCAGCGCCCCGGAAATGCGGCATCAGGAGAGAGGCATGACGGCAAGCCAGTTGCAGCCGGAAAACCCCAGCCCTTCGGTCCCGAACGCCGGTCACGGCATTGATCCGGGGCAGGCGCTGTCGCAGGCGCAGACGCAATTCTTCATCCCGGCGACGGCGTCGCTCCATGAGCGGCGACCGCGGACGCTGAAACATGGGGACAGCTTCGCCGTGTTCGACCATAGCGGCGATGCGATCGCGGGTCCGGGCAGTCCGGAAGGGCTGTATCACCGCGACACGCGGCATTTGTCGCATCTCTACCTCACCATCAACGACACCCGGCCGATCCTGCTGAGTTCTGGCCTTCGCGACGACAATGCGATGCTGACCTGCGACCTCACCAATCCCGACTTCGCGGGCGGGGATGGCCGCGTGGCGGTGGAGCATGACCTCATCCACCTGCGCCGCACCCGCTTCCTGTGGGAGGGCGCGGTCCATGAACGGATCACGATCCGCAATTTCGACACCGAAGTCCGCACCGTGGAGGTGAATATCAGCTTCGCCGCCGACTTCGCCGACCTGTTCGAGATACGCGGCATGACCCGGCTGCGCCGCGGCACCGTGCGGGAGCCTGTGATCAGTCCCCAGTCCGTGCGGCTGGGCTATGACGGGCGCGACGGCAAGCGGCGCGAAACGCTGCTGCGCTTCGATCCCGCGCCGCAGGTCCTGACGGAAAGCCGGGCGCGGTTCGAGGTGACCGTGCCGCCCGGCGAGCGGCGCACGCTCTACCTGCTGATCTGCTGCCAGCCGCGCGACGACGAGCCGGCGGGGGACCTGTCCAAGCATTTCCTGAAGACCCTGCGCGAATCCATGCATGCGCTGAAGCAGGCGCGCACGCGGGGGGCGACCGTGCGGTCGTCCAACCAGCTTTTCAACGAAGTCGCCCGGCGGTCCGTGGCAGACATCACCATGTTGTCGACCGACACGGAATATGGCCCTTATCCCTATGCCGGCATTCCCTGGTTCAGCACCGTGTTCGGGCGCGACGCCATCATCACCGCGCTGGAGACGCTGTGGCTGGACCCGGCGATCAGCCGGGGCGTCCTGGGCTATCTGGCCGCGCACCAGGCGACCGAGTTCAACGCCGCCGCCGATGCCGAACCGGGCAAGATCCTGCACGAAGTGCGCCATGGCGAAATGGCGGAACTGGGAGAAGTCCCCTTCCGCCATTATTATGGCAGCATCGATTCGACGCCCCTGTTCGTGATGCTGGCCGGAGCCTATCTGGAACGAACCGGCGACAGCGGCTTCATCGCCTCCATCCTGCCCCATGTCGAAGCCGCGCTGAGCTGGATAGACGAGCATGGCGACCGCGACGGCGACGGCTTCGTCGAATATGGCCGGCTGACCGACCAGGGGCTGGTCAATCAGGGCTGGAAGGACAGCCATGATTCGGTCTTCCACGCCGATGGCGACATAGCTCGCGGCCCGATCGCGCTGGCGGAGGTGCAGGCCTATGTCTATGGCGCCTGGCGGGCGGCGGAGGCGATCTTCACCACGCTGGGCGATCCGGACAAGGCCCGCACCTACCGGACCCGGGCGGACGATCTGCGGGAGCGGTTCGACGCCGCCTTCTTCGACGCCGGGATCGGCACCTATGTGCTGGCGCTGGATGGGGAAAAAAGGCCGTGCCGCGTCAGATCCTCCAATGCGGGGCATGTGCTGTTCACCGGCCTCGCGAAAGAGGAGCGCGCGGACATGGTGGTGCACACGCTGATGGCGCCCGCCTCCTTTTCCGGCTGGGGCGTGCGGACCATCGCTTCCACGGAGGCGCGCTACAATCCGATGAGCTATCATAACGGCTCCATCTGGCCGCACGACAATGCGCTGATCGCGGCGGGATTCTCGCGCTACGGCTATCGCGCGCAGGCGGCGCAGATATTCGAAGGGCTGTTCGCGGCGGCGACCTATGTCGACCTGATGCGCCTGCCCGAACTGTTCTGCGGCTTTCCCCGGCGGCGGGCGCAGGGGCCGACCTTCTACCCCGTGGCGTGCAGCCCGCAGGCCTGGTCAGCCGCCGCGCCCCTGTCGCTGATCCAGTCGAGCCTGGGTCTGGGCTTCGATGTCGGCGGGGCGGAAATTTCGCTGCGGGAACCCGCGCTGCCCCGTTTCATCGATCAGCTCACCCTCTATGGGCTGCGCGTGGGGGAAGCCTCCGTCGACATCGCCTTCGACCGGATGGGGGACAAGGTGGTGGTGAAGCCGCTCGACCGGAAGGGCCGGGCGCGGGTCGTGACCATTGCCTGAAAACTGGCGCTTGGCATTGCCGCAAATAGGCTTACATCCCGGCCCATTGGGCTGAAAGGATGGAAAGAGCATGGCAGGAACGGCGCTGATCACCGGAGCGACCGCAGGCATCGGCGCCGCATCGGCGCGGCGTTTCACGGCGGCGGGGTGGAAGGTGATCGTCACCGGGCGCCGCGCCGAACGGCTGGACGCGCTGGTGGCGGAACTGGGCGCGGACAAGGCGCATGCGGTCAGCTTCGACATGCGCGACGAGGCCGCCATCGACGCCGCACTGGCGGCCCTGCCCCCGGATTTCGCCGATGTCGACCTGCTGATCAACAATGCCGGGCTGGCGCTGGGCACCGCGCCGGCGCAGCAGGCCGACCTGGATCAATGGCGCCAGATGATCGACACCAACATCACCGGCCTCGTCACCATCACCCGCAAGCTGCTGCCCCGCCTGATCGAGCGCAAGGGGGCGATCATCAACCTGAGTTCGGTCGCGGCGACCTATCCCTATGCGGGCGGCAACGTCTATGGCGGGACCAAGGCGTTCGTCAGCCAGTTCTCGCTGGGCCTGCGGTCGGACCTGCACGGCACCGGCGTGCGCGTGACATCCATCGAGCCGGGCATGGTCGAAACCGAATTCACCCTGGTCCGCACCGGCAGCCAGGCCGCGTCGGACGCCCTGTACGGTTCCGCCAATCCCATGACGGCGGAGGATATTGCGGAAACCCTGTTCTGGGTCGCCAGCCGCCCGCCCCATCTCAACCTCAACCGCATCGAACTGATGCCGGTCAGCCAGTCCTTCGCCGGGTTCCAGGTGGCCCGGGAAAGTTAGGCCGTAAACTCCACCTCCGCCAGCACTAGCCCCTCCGCCGCCCCGGCAAAGACATCGACTTCCCGGACCTGCCGTCATGGGGCACGCGAGGCGCGAAGGGGCCGGCCGCCACGCCCGGTCATTGATCCCGCGGCATTTCTCATACATTCTGCGCGGGCCGGCGGCGGCGAAGCCCCAGAGCAGGAGGATGGCGATGCGCGTGATGGTGCTCGTAAAGGCCACCGAAGACAGCGAACGGGGCTTTGACCCCACGCCGCAGACGATGGCGGCGATGGAGGCCATGGGCCGGTTCAACGACCAACTGGCGGAGGCCGGCATCCTGCTCGCCGCCGACGGCTTGACTCCCTCCTCCCAGGGCAAGCGGATCGCGTTCGATGGCCCGAACCGGACGGTGATCGACGGGCCTTTCGCACAAACCCGCGAACTGGTCGCCGGCTTCTGGCTCTGGGAAGTCAAGGACATGGAAGAGGCCATCGCCTGGGCGAAGCGCTGCCCCAACCCCATGCCCGGCCCCAGCGAGATCGAAATCCGGCCGCTCTACGACCTTGGCGATCTTTCCTGAACGAGCCGTCGGAAACCGCCATGAACGACCAGAGCGGTTTCCAAGCGACGAGTCGGTCGCCGGCCAGGAAATCGCGATAAAACAAGGAAACCGGAGCGGAAAATGGTGCACCCACGATGATGAAGATGAGAACTGGTTGATCGTCGTTTGAGCACCGGAAACGCAACGAAAGCGTCCGCTTCGTGCCCTAATATCGGGAGCTTCGGACGTAATCGGCGGCCGCGAAAAGCGGATTTTCGTTTAGCTCAGGGGAGCATTACGATGATTGCGAAGAAACTCTGGAGACCGGCATCGCCTCTGATTTTTGTTCCAGCTTTGATTGCGTTGTCTATGCGGTCGCAACTCGCCAGTGTGTCACGGACAACCTGAACGGGCGCGAAGAAGAGCTGGCGAGCGTTGCGGTTGCGAGGGCGAACGTGCCTAATGTGGTGCGGTCTAGATGGTTGGCGATATAGCTTCGTCGGCTTCAACCACCGGCCCAACTGTAGTTTCGGGGGCAGGAATGGCGTGGAAGCGCCGGCGAAACTCCGCGTCGATAGCGTGGAGGGCAGAGGATCGAATGACATTTCCTAGGTGCATCATCGCGGCGACCATCACACGCGGTTGCTGTCCAAGAATTATCTGACCGTTGTTAGCAATCTGCGGTCCAGCATAGAGGATGCCAACGAAGACGATCCGTTGCTGTCCCATGTTGTAGGTATTAGTGCGGCGATCAAGATATCCATTCCTGTCATAGATAAATACCGGAGAACCCGAAGAGCCGGGAAAGCAAGCCATGTCTACCATGAACTCGTCCTTCCCGTTGTATTTTCGAGACAGAGGAGAGGCAGTTATCCCACGACGAGCCATAGGGAGATTGTTGACTTCATCCGAAATGCCGTTCGGGCAACCAACCATGGTCACCTCTTCTATGGCATCGAAGTATTGCCAATCATCATCCGACGGGATGATGCTCTGATCTATCCATTGCACGAAAATAGGCGTGCCAGCCTCGTTTGCTTGGTTCATGATGTCGCCCATTGGGATGGCACACAGGTCAACGCCGGGCTCTGGATGCTCGATGTATGAACCTGGCGCTATCGCCATGTTGCACGCCACAAACTTCCCCGAAGGCTTGTCCCCATCAGCGAAGTGACAAATGGCCGTTATCTGATCGGCTCCGTTGACCACATGTTTGTTAGTCACGATTGCAGGGAAGAACCGATCGCCGTCCTTCGCGAAATACATGAAGAATCCCGTGCCGGTGCTGACGGGGACTCCAGCTTTGGAAGCGGTGAGCTTCACCGTTGAATAGAGGAGTCTTTCGGCAAGCGTTAGGTCAGGCATGGCATCCCCCCCCCAAATAAGTAGGAATATGGTGGCCTACGGCTCGCTGGACAAGGAGATCAATTAGCCAGCGATTTGGCTCATCTCAGCGTGCGGAGCTGGTTCTAGGCCGCGGGCTAAGCGCCATTAGCGTGGCGGCCGAAGGTCTGCTCTCTGCCGGCTTGCCCACATATCTCAGATATTCGCGCTGTTTAACCGCTATACTCATACCTGCCCTCCGTTCAGCTTATCTACACAGTCTCAGGAGAAGCCGGATCGGTTCTTTTCCGCTCAGAGCAGCAGTTCAAGCGAACGTTTGCATCTGTAGAGAACCGACTCGCGAATTTGGGCTTTGTTAGAATAATTTGCTTAGCTAGCCTGTGAACTCGGGGGGATTGATCATGCATGAGTCGGACGAGCGCTCCGCAACCAGCCTATCAGACGATCTGGACGGAGGCCGCAAACCGGCCATAGTCGCAGACGTCGCTGGCAGCTTCACCTATGCTTCCTACCAGAACGCTATCCCCGTGCTGCGATCAATTCAGATCGATAATGTCGACGGCCAGAACTACGAAAAATGCCGCCTTGAGCTTACGTCTTCGCCAGCCTTCCTAAGATCAAAATCCTGGATAATCGACCGGCTAGTACCTGGCGACACTCTGCCACTTGCGGACCGCAAAGTGGAATTGGATGCCGACTATCTTGCAGGGTTAAACGAGGCAGAGCGCGGTGAAATTACGCTACGTCTGTCGAATGGCGATACAGTGCTGGATGAACAACACTTCCCGGTCCGGCTGCTGGCGCGGGACGAGTGGGGTGGAGTTGCCGACATGGCGCAGCTGTTGCCCGCATTCGTCATGCCAAACGATGCCGCAGTCGCTCGTGTCTTGCGGAACGCTGCCGAACGACTGGCTGAGCATGGTCATCCGAGCGGGCTAGACGGTTATCAGTCAAGCGATCCGGGGCGCACATACATGCTGGCAGCCTCGATCTACTCGGCCATCGCTGGAATGGGCATTCATTATGCGGAGCCGCCTGCCAGCTTCGAAGATCGTGGCCAGAAGGTGCGGCGTCCGGCAACGATCGCCGACGATCGCTTGGGCACCTGCCTCGATACAACCCTGTTGTTTGCCGCGGCACTGGAGGGTGCAGGTCTCCATCCCGTCATCTTGATGTTTCGCGGACACGCCGCGGCAGGCGTCTGGCTGACCAAGCGGACCTTCGGCAACACGATCGAACCGGATCAGATGGAAGTGCGCAAGGCGCTGGCCTCGCGTGAGTTGATCACCTTCGAAACGACGGGCGTCACGCACCGACCGGCGATGGCGATGGATACCGCGCAGCGCGCACTCGATCACCGGATGGGAGAAGAGGAGGCGCACAACTTTGTTGCTGCAATCGATGTTCGGCGTGCGCGAAGTGGTGGTATTACGCCGCTCGCATCGCATGAAGCCCGCCGTGTTAATTCCGATGCCGACGAAAACGCCGCACCTGTCCCGGATCTGTTGCTTCCGGCCGCGCCTGTGTTCAACGATCTGCCAGTCGTTCCGGTGGAGGAAAAACCGACAAGCGCTGCGGGGCGGATCGACCGCTGGCAGAAGAAGCTGCTCGACCTTACGTTGCGTAATCGACTACTCAACTTCCCCGTCACAAAGAAGACCATCCCGTTTCTTTGCACTGACGTCGCCTATCTGGAAGACCGGCTTGCGGATGGCGCAGCGATCCAGATCGTGTCGTTGCCCCAGCAGAACCCCCTCGGCGAGCGCGACGCCGCGCTGTATCGTGACGTTCATGGCCGGGACCTTCAGCGCGGCTTTGCAGCCGAGGCGCTTCAGCGCGACGAGCTTCCTTCTCCACTTGATCAGCAGCAGCTTGAGGCGCGACTGATCGAGTTGCATCGTCAGGTGAAGAATGATTTTGCGGAGGGTGGGGCGAACACTCTGTTCCTGGCGGTCGGCTTCCTGCGCTGGAAGCGGAAGCCCGAGGATGAACGCAGCTATCGCGCGCCATTGCTGCTGGTCCCGGTCAAGCTGGAACGACGGAGCGCCAGTTCGCCCTTCCGCATTCGTTTTCATGAGGATGATCCGCGCTTCAACGCGACGCTGCTACAATTTCTGGAGCGCGAGTTCGATCTGAAACTACCGCAGTTTAGCGAGGAACTGCCACTCGATGATAACGGGATCGACGTGCCGCGCGTGCTGGCGATGATGCGTCAGGCCGTGCGCGACGTGCCCGGCATGGAAGTGATCGACGAGACCGCGCTGTCGACCTTCAGTTTCGCCAAGTTCCTGATGTGGAAGGATTTGGTCGAGCGGACAGATGCGTTGCGCGAGAACCGCGTCGTCCGGCATCTGATCGATACGCCCGAACAGGCGTTCGCCGCCGCGAGCGGAGAGGCGACGTTTCGCGATGAGGGCGAACTCGATTCCGCTTATGCGCCGGCGGACATCATCTGCCTGTTGCCTTCCGATTCTTCGCAGACCGCCGCAAGCCTGGCCGCAGCCGAAGGCCGGGATTTCGTGATCGTCGGTCCACCGGGCACGGGCAAGAGCCAGACCATCGCCAACATGATCGCCAACTGCCTTGCGGTCGGGAAGACGGTGTTGTTCGTCGCCGAGAAGACGGCCGCACTCGATGTAGTCTATCGGCGTTTGCGCGAGCACGGACTGGGCGACCACTGCATCGAGCTCCATTCAAACAAGGCCGACCGGCGGCATTTCCTGGCACAGCTCAAGGCTGCATGGGAACATGGCGGTCGCGGCGATGATGCCCAGTGGATCGCGGTGAACGACCGACTGAAACTGCGGCGTGACACCTTGAACGCTTATGTAGAAGCTCTGCACAAGACATATCCGAATGGCTGGACGCCCTATCTGGCACTCGGCATCGCGTTGCGTGCGACGGACAAACCGGCACCGGAACTGGGCTGGCCGCGCGGGCAAGCGTATGATGCGCAGGCATTGGAACGGCTTGAAGAACTGGCGCACGAGCTAGGGCTCGTCTTCGCCTCGGTGGAACGAAAGCCGGCGTTAAATCTGGTCAATATCGAAGAGTTGAGCGCTGCGCGGCAGGAAGCGTTGCTCTCCACGGGACAATCGCTGCGCACCGCCGCCGAACTGCTGATCGGCGCGCTTGACGGCTATCGAACCGCGCTGGGCATCGCGCCTGTGGATCTGCCGGTCGATGCCGAAATCGCGGCGCTGACCAGCCTGGCGAAAGCAGTCGAAGGCGGCCGTGAGCGTGATCTTTCGATCGCGTTCGATCCCGGTTTCGGTCAGTGCGCGGGCGAACTCACGGCATTGGAAACCGCAATCGCCGCCTATCGCGACGCCGAACGCGGTCTTGTGGCGAGTTTCACGCCTTCGGCGGTGCGCGATCTGGATACCGAAGGGCTTGATCGCCAGTGGCGCGAAGCGAGCGCCTCCCTCTGGCCGATGTCGGCGCTGGGCCGACGCAAGGTAACGCGGTTGTTGCAGAGCTATGCCGATGCCGGTGCGACGCAGCCCGAGGGAGATCTTCCACGCCTGCGCACCATGAAGACAGAGTTGGCGGCCATTGATGCGTCGCCGTTAAACGCCCGACCATTGCCGATTGCAGGGCTCGATACCGACTTGGCCGTTGTCGCCGATCTGCTGGATCGCGCTCGCGCGCTGCGAAGCGCGCTCAAACTTGACGGGCGCGGGTCGGACGCCGTGGAAGAGGTCACGCAACGTGTCGCGACAGCCCTGCACAAGCGCGACGAGAATAGCTGGACGTGGCAGGCTGGCGTGAAACTGCTTGCTGCGGCGAGCGGGTTTGAGGATGCTCGGGTCCGCTTCGCTGATGTGGCGGGACAGACCGTCGCGATAGACACTGGACCAGACTCACTTTCCGTACTGGCCAAAACGCTGGGCGAATTGGCCGAGGCGCGTCATCTGTTGCGCGACTGGACAGCCTGGTGCCAAGTGCGAAACCGCACGGTTGCTGTCGGACTTGGCGCGTTGGTTGAGCAGGTCGAAAACGGTGCGATCCCGCCGGAGGAGGCGCGCGCGGCGTTCCGGCTGGGCTATGCCCGCTGGTGGCTGCCGGTCGTGCTCGACGGTGATCCGGTTCTGCGCGATTTCCGACGCTTCAGTCATGAGAATGCGATCGCCGAGTTCCGGGAGATCGACGATCTGGTGCGTACCCATGCCACCGCCCGCGTGACCGGCGCGATCGCCCACGGCCTGCCGCCGGTGCAGAGCGTACCGCGAAACTCCGAACTGGGGTTGCTGCGTCATCAAATGGAGCTGCAGCGCCCCAGCCAGTCGATCCGCGACATGATCGGCAAGATGCCGGAGAGCTTTTCCAAGCTCGCGCCGTGCATGCTGATGTCGCCACTGTCGATCGCGCAATATTTCCCACCGAACCAGGCGCTGTTCGATGTGGTGATCTTTGACGAAGCATCGCAAATCACCACCTGGGATGCTGTTGGCGCGATTGCGCGTGGTCGCCAGACGATCATCGTTGGCGACCCCAAGCAATTGCCGCCGACCAACTTCTTCGGCCGCAATGAGGAGGAGGAAGACGTCGCCGACCATGAACGGGACCTTGAAAGCATCCTCGACGAAGCCAAGGCATCGGGCATTCCAGTACGCGATCTGCGCTGGCACTATCGCAGCCGCAGCGAATCGCTGATCGCTTTCTCCAACCACCATTATTATCAAAACCGGCTGGTTACCTTTCCCTCGCCCCAGGTCGAGGACCGCGCAGTCCAACTGCGCAAGGTGCCGAACGGCATCTATGATCGTGGCAAGAGCCGCACCAACCGCATTGAGGCGCAGGCTGTTGCCGACGAAGCGGTCGCCCGGATGCGCGCATGGCTTGCCTTGCCCGAAAAGAGCCGGCCGACGCTCGGCGTGATAACCTTCAATGCCCAGCAACAATCGCTGATCCTTGATTTGCTCGATGTGGCGCGCCGCGATGAGCCTGAACTGGAATGGTTTTTCGCCGACGAACGGGTCGAGCCGACGATCGTCAAGAATCTGGAGAATGTGCAAGGCGACGAGCGTGACGTGATTCTCTTCTCGATCACCTTCTGGAAGGATGCCGCGGGCAAGACGACAATGGACTTCGGCGCACTCAATCGAGACGGCGGCGAGCGACGGCTCAATGTCGCCGTGACACGCGCGCGACAGGAGTTGATCATTTTCTCCGGCTTCACCGCTGATCTGATCGACCCGGCCCGCACCAAGGCGACAGCGGTCCATCACCTCAAGACCTTTCTGGATTATGCCGAACGCGGAGCCATCGCGCTGCCGGCGCAGACGATGGGATCGGTCGGAGGGTTCGATTCCCCCTTTGAGGAAGCGGTCGCCGAACAACTGGAGCGGCGCGGGTGGCAGGTCGTTCCGCAGGTCGGCATCTCCGGCTTCCGTATCGATCTCGGCGTCCGCCATCCCGATCTTCCAGGCGCTTATCTGGCAGGTGTGGAATGCGACGGCGCTTCCTATCACAGCGCTGCCACCGCGCGTGACCGCGACAAGGTGCGGGAACAGGTGCTGACCGGGCTGGGCTGGAACATCCTGCGCGTTTGGTCGACCGACTGGTGGTATGACCCGGCCGGCTGTTCGGAGCGACTGCACGGCGCACTGGAATCCTTGCTTGAGGCCAGCCGTGCCAACGCTGTCGAGCCGGCTATCGCCACGCATTGGGACATGGGGCACGAGGTCGAGGGGATCGAAGAAATTCGCGATGACGAAACCGCTGCACGGATCGAGGAAGACGCGCCGACGCCGGCTGTCGCAACGACCGAACCTGTATCGTCGGATATGTCGCCTGTCGGCGCGCCCTCGATTGCTGAGGTCGTTGCCGACTTGGCGGCGCCGGCTGCTGGCGCTCCGGACGAACTGTATCGCTTGACGGATCTGACAGGCTTCTTCGCTGAGCCTGATCGCTTCCATGATTTCGCCTATCGCGACACGTTGCGGGCGATGATTGGCGCGGTGATCGAGACCGAAAGTCCACTCCGCACGGACATTCTGTGCCAGCGCATCGCTCGCGCGCACGGCTGGCTTCGCACCGGCGGCAAAATCCGCGAGCGGATCGACATGCATCTGCGCGATTTCGACCGCACGGAGGAATCAAGCGGCGAGTTTATTTGGAAGTCTGGCGATGTCACCGACACCCGCACCTATCGCGCACCAGCGAACGACGACGCGCGCCGGGCGATCCCGGATATCCCGCTCGCTGAACTGACAGCGGTGGTGCGGGCGAATGCTAATCTTTTCGACGAACCCGACCCTGCACGTGAACTAGCTCGGCTGCTGGGCGTCGAAAGGCTGGCCGCCGGTTCGCGCGCTCGGTTGGATGAAGCGATCGCACGCGCACGTGGAGACGAAGCCTTGCCGACTGCGCAGGCCAGCTCGGAGATGGAATGACGATGATACGCTTTCTCCATTCGAGCGATCTGCATCTGGGCAAGCGCTTCGGCAATTTCGACGGCGACCTGCCTGGTCGTTTGCGCGAGGCGCGTCATGCGGTGATTGGGCGGCTGGCCGATCATGCCCGAGCGCAAGGTGCCGACATAATCCTGCTCGCCGGGGACACGTTTGACACCGAAACCCCGGCTGCCGAGGTGCGACGTCAGGCGCTGACCGAAATGGCGCATCGCGCACCGATCCGTTGGGTAATCCTGCCGGGCAATCACGATTCGCTCCAGGCTAGCGAGCTTTGGGCCCTGCTTGCTCGGGAAGCGCCGGACAATGTGGTGCTCGCGGCTGAAGCGAGCCCGATCGAGCTTGCACCCGGTGCGATGCTACTGCCCGCGCCATGCACCACGCGTCGGCCGGGTCGCGACCTGAGCGCCTGGATGGACAGTGCCGTGACGCCGGAGGGTGCGATCCGCATCGGTATGGCGCACGGCCCGATCCAGAGCTTCTCGGAGGACTCAGGCGCATCTGAAGTGATCGCCCCGGATCGTGCGCGTCGGGCCGGACTCGACTATCTGGCGCTTGGCGACTGGCACGGCGCAATCGAGGTCGATCAACGCACACGCTATAGCGGCACGCCGGAACAGGACCGCTTCAAACATGACCGCCCGGGAGAGGCTTTGTTGATCGAGATCGACGGGATCGGTGCGGTGCCACGAGCGACCGCGCTCCCCACCGCCAGCTTCGTGTGGCGTTCGCTCGACCTGCATCTGCTTGCCGATGACGATCCGGCACTCGCGCTGGCGGCACTGCTGCCCGAATTGCGGGATCGTCGTCAGACCTTGGCGCGTATCGTGGCAACCGGGCGGGCGGGATTGGCTGCGCGTACCACGCTGGCGACACTGGTGGCCGAAGCTGTACCAGATTTTGGTTGGCTTGCACTAGATGACAGCGGACTCGAGACCGATTGTGCCGTCGAGGATATGGACCGGATCGATCGTGCGGGCGCTCTGCGTGAGGCGGCGGACGCCTTGTTTGCCGAAAGCGAGGACGGCAATCGTTCGGCCGCCGACAGGGCCGTTGCGGCCGCCGCTCTGGCACGTCTCTACGGCTATGCTCAGGCGGTGGCGTGATGAAGCTGGCCGCTCTACGCCTGCACAATGTCAAGCGCTTCGCCGGGCGCGGCGTCGCGATCGAAGGGATCGGGGACGGCGTGAACGTGCTGTGCGCCGCCAATGAATTTGGCAAGTCGACCAGCTTCGAAGCCCTGCATGGTTTGTTCTTCCAGCCGCACGGCAGCACCGTCGGCGATGTGCGCAACCTGCGGCCCTATAGCGGCGGCAGCCCGATGGTCGAGGCGGATATCATCGTCGGCGACGACCGCTATCGCATCACTAAGCAGTTCTACAATGGCCGCTTCGCCAAGGTGATCGATCTCGGTTCAGGACGGTTGCTGGCGCAGGCGGACGAAGCGGAAAATTTCATCGCGGGGCTGGTCCATGGCGGTGCCGGCGGTCCGGCTGGGTTGCTGTGGGTGCGTCAGGGCATCACGGGAATCGAACAGCGGAGCCGGGCGGCGGAGGACAGCGATCGATTGGCGCGCACCAGCCTGCTCGAATCGGTGCAGGGCGAAGTCGAAGCGATGACTGGCGGACGCCGTATGGCCGAGATCATGGCGGCGACCATCGAGGAAAGAGACGCGCTCGTCACCGCCACCGGCCGTCCCAAGACAGGCGGGCGTTACGCGGCTGCGATCACAGAGCGCGACCGGCTCGCGGCGGACGAGCACCGGCTGGCGAATGAGGTTCTGGCGCTGCGCGCCGAACTTGACCAGCGAAGCGTGGCGCAGAAAAGGCTCGCTGAACTGGAAAATGTCGACGAGCGTGCCGCTCGGCGACAGGCCGTAACGACGGCCGAGGCTGCATTGGATGCTGCCCGCGCGCAGGCAGACAAGCTCAAGGCCGCTGAAGCCGAACTCGGGCTGGCGCGCGAGCGATGGGAAGTGGCCGAACGCAATCATCGCCAATTTGGCGAGGCGCTGGTGGCGGCAAACCAGGTGGCAGAAGAAAGCCGCGACGTGCTGCGCCGACGGGATGAAGCAGTGGAACGGCGCCATGCCGCCATCTTGACAATCGCCCAGGCGCAGGCTGACGCGGATGCGGCCGAGGCGGAGGAGACCGTTCTGCGTTCGTTGCTCGACACCATCGCAGCAGCGACGCGGGCCAGAGAGGCAGCCGAACGGCGTTCGGAAGTGGAGGAACGGCTTCGCCACGCCGAAGCGGTGCGAACGACTATCGAAGGCTGTGAAGCGCGGCTCGCCCAGCTTCGCCTGCCCGCCGCCGCGATCGACGAACTCGCCGGACTGGATGTGGAAATCGCTCGTTTACGCGCGGTGCAAGAAGCCGGCCGTCCTTCGGTGATGGTGGCCTATGAAAGCGGCACGACGAACCGGATAACGCTGGACGGCGCGACGCTCGGCGAAGGTGAGGAGCACGGCTATGCCGGACAAGCCCAGCTCGTCGCTCCCGGCATTGGCCGCATCACCTTACGATCCAATCGGGCCGAACAGGATGACGGTCGCCTTGCAGCGGCAGAGACTCAGCGCCGCACCTTGCTGGCTTCCATGGGCGTCCTCGATCTGGCTGCCGCCCAAGCGAAACAGGTTGAGGTGCAGGGGATCGAGGGGCAAGCGAACGAGGCGCGCGCGCAGCTTGCGGTGCTCGCACCTGATGGGCTTGATGCGCTGCGCGAAGCGGCGGCTGCATTTGCCGTGGTCGATCCTGCGCCACTTGAGATCAACGCAGATCCCGACGAAACCCGCACGGCCTGCGATATGGCAGAGCAGCGACGACGGGACGCGACCCAGGCGATCCGCGCGGCCGAACCCGCCCGACATCATGCCGATACTGCGTTTGTCGCAGCCGAGACAGCGCTTGCGACCCTCCAGGCGCGCGAGCAACAGGCAGCCGCCGTGCTCGGCCCCACCGAGGGTCGCGGCGAACGGGGCGAAGCGCTCACGGCGCGGCTGAGCGAACTCGAAACCATGCTCGCCGGGAAGCAGGAGCAGGTTGATGGATTGCGCAGCGCCGCGCTCGACCTGGACGCTGCCGATGCAACGCTTCGCCGGCTTCAGTCTGTCGAGCAGGCCAGCGAATCCGAAATTCAGCAGTTGCGCGAGACCATCGCTGGCCTGAACGCCCGGATCACCGCGCGATCCGACGATGCCGTAGAAGAAAACTGGCGCCAGACCGCAGACGCCCTCGCCACCGCCGAAACGCGGGTCGCGGCGTTCGAGCATGAGGTTGCAGTGCTTACCCGGCTTGCTCAGGCTCTGGAAGCCGCCCGAACAAGCGCGCGCGACCTCTATCTGGCACCAGTGATGGACGAACTCCGTCCGTTGCTCGGACTGTTGTTCGACGACGTATCGATCAGCTTCGACGATCGGACCCTCCTCCCGCAGACCATTGTTCGCGCGGGCCTGGAAGAGGATGTCGACAGACTGAGTGGCGGTATGCGCGAGCAGTTGTCCGTTCTCACCCGCCTGGCCTTCGCGCGCCTGCTCGCCCGCGACGGGCGTCCCGCGCCAGTGATCCTTGATGACGCGCTGGTCTATTCCGACGATGATCGCATCGAGCGCATGTTTGATGCGCTTCATCGCCAGGCTCGCGACCAGCAGATCATCGTTTTCTCCTGTCGGCAGCGGGCCTTTCAACGACTGGGAGGAAACGTACTTCAGATGCAGGATTGGCAACCGTAAAAGGGGGAGTAATTGGATGGCGGGGAGGAACCGCGACGGCGCGTTGACAGCGTCCGAGAAGCCTATCGTGAAGGCGCTCCTTGCCAAGGGCTAGCGAAACCAAGACATCCAAGCGCTCGTCAACGTCGGCCGAGAGGCTACGATCAATAGCGGGCGCATCACTGAGACCAAGAAGGACGCCACGATTGTCGCAGCGGGAGACGACGAGGTCGAGTTCTTCAAGATCAGGAAGGCCTCATACGATCAGAAAACCGGGCTCAACCTTTTCGATCACGAACGGCTCGTCCGCGCCCGCGAAGCGATGATTCTTGCAGTCCAAGTTTTCAACAGCCCGTCGATGCGTTTCAAGGCCGAGGTCTTCACGATGCTCGCGAACGTCGCTTGGACATATTTAATGCATGAGCATTATGAGCGGAAAGGCGTGAAGATCGTCGGCAGGGACGGTCGATCGCTTCTCCTGAGCCAGATCGTCGATCGCCACGACTGTCCACTCTCGAAAGGCGTCAAGGACAACCTGAGAGCGATGAAGATCCTGCGTGACGACGTCGAGCACAAACTCCTCGGCCGCGCCGATTCGAAATGGCTGGGCCTCTTTCAAGCCTGCTGCCTGAATTTCGACAAAGCGATGTGTGAAATTTTCGGCGCTCAGCTGACCCTGTCACACGAACTGGCATTCGCCCTCCAGTTCGCTAAGCTCAACTTCGATCAGGTCACTACACTGAACAAATACGAGATCCCCGGCGAGATCGATGCCATCGACGCCCGGCTGCGTGAAGGTATGACGGACACCCAGATCGCTGACCTCGAATTCCAGTTCCGCGTCGTCTACACATTGGACGCGGTCACGAAGTCTCGCGCCCACTTTCAGTTTGTCCAGCCCCAATCCGCCGAGGGCAAGGACATCCGCAACGTGTTGGTCCAGCACAAGCTGGCCGACCACCTCTATCCCCATAAGCCCGGCGACGTCGTGAAAAAGGTGGTCGAGGTGACGAACGCAGCGTTCACACAGCACAACCATACGCAGGCATGGAGGAAGTTCGAGGCCCGTCCGCGCAATGGTGCAGCGCAGCCGGAGCACACAAACCGTGACTTCTGCATTTTCCATGCGGCTCACGGCGACTACACGTTTTCGGACCAATGGGTGCAGAAGCTGGTGGAAGTTTGCAGTGACGCGCAGCAACTCCTAGAGCTGAAGTCCTTCAAACTATAGACTTATCTGCGCTTAGCCGAAGCTCTCTCTACATCTTCTTTGGGAAGACTGCTTCACTAACCCATTCTCGTGCGGTGACGTGCAGTCAAGACCGTAGATAATTACCCGTCTGTAAACGCTGCGATCAGGGCTCCCAGACGAAGTGAGACACGTAGCCCCAGTATGAGCGGCTGCCGTTGGCTGTGTCGAACAGGATTTCCTGCAAGCTGCCGACCTGCTGGAGTCGGACACCTTGCTCTCCTTCTCGAACATAGCGGCACCCCAAGGCCAAGGCCTGATCAGACCGTCTCGCATTATGAAGGTTTACGGCTCTCTCAAGATCAAGGAGTTGCGGACAAACGATCGCTTGGTTTTTTGCTGTGACGCGGTTTCTGGCGACGCTCACCGGAAGAGGATTTACCGCTCTCCAGTCTTTAGCGCGGGAATTTGCCAACGCTTCCTCAGCGGCGGCTTTACGCTCGCGCACACGTGCGGCCTCTTCAGCGGTCTCACGCGCAAATTGCTCATGCAGCCGCTGCTCTTCGGCTAAGGCTTCCCCCGTCAGCGGCTCCAACCCAGCAACATCGGTATTTATCGGTGTTGTCATTTCACCGGCAGCAAGTGGACGTGATGCCTCCTCGGTCCCGGAATTATTCCGCGACCCGATAATGACCACGATGATCACCAATAGCACGAAGAACAGAGCAACCTTCTTCAACATACTTCTCCCCCAATCTCCCCGCTCGCAAAACGGCCGACGTCAGCAATGACCCGCTCGATCGCGGCAACCCATCTGTCCTGATGCTGTGGCAGGAATTGCTCGATCCTCGGGCCGGAGCGCCCATTGACGGCAACATATTTGCTGTTTGGGTCGTCGATCACGGTGCCGCCGACCATCTCGGCCAACGCCTCGAAATACGGTCGCCAGATCGTTTCCGGCAGCATGCCTGATGCCGGGTTCGGCCAGAAGGTGCCGTTCTTCATGATGAAGCCAAGATTGATCGGCTTGTCCTGGTCGGCCAGATTGAGCTTCAGGTTCAGGCTGTTCTTGACTTCAGGATAAACGCCCAACGGTTCGAGCGCCGACAGGAATGACCGGACCACGACAGGCAGCGACGGATCGCGTTTCGCCATCATGTCCCAGAAGTCCGCTGAGCTGATCGACTGTGGCCCCTTCTGGGCAGCGGCAGGAATCGGATGGACGATCGCCGCCCCATCCTCGACACGGACGATACCGCGCTCGATCATCACGGTCCTGGCCAGCGTACTGGGCACAGCGAGAATATCACCTGCCAGGTTCTGCCATGTAGCAAGTTCGACGAGCGCGAAGGTGAAGTGCGCACCCGCATGGCTTTGCAGAAGATCGCTGAGGGCCTCCGTCTCCGTCCTGATCCCATCTCCCAGGACGATGACCAGCATCCTGCCTCGCCCCAGATTCAGCGAGACCGCGTCGATGAACTCCGCCTCTTCGAGGGCTTCGGGATGGTCACGGACAAGGTCATACAGGCGTTGTGGCGCCTGCTGCCCCCGTCCAACAGCCGTCTCAAACGCCTCGAATCCCATCAGGGCGAGCGCAGCCACATAGTCCAGCGCCTGCGCCACCACCTCGCGGCGCATCTGGCCGTTCCGCCAGAGCTTGGTCTCGACCAGCACGATGTCTCCGGACGGCGTAAAGAAGAGGTTGTCGATATAGCCGTGCCCTGTGGGCACTTCGCGGGCGGCCGCGATCAGATCGCCGAAGCCAGGCTCAATGTCTGAGATCGGCAGTATAGCAGGATGATGATGGATCAGTGTCTGGAGCCACTTCTCGTCATGTAGACCGTCCCCCAGCCGAACGCGCGTCAACGCGCTGCGATTGTTGTCGGTCGTAATGAGAACCGGGACTGCTCGATGCCTTGCCATGTCATTCCTGTGCCGTGAGAAAAGCAGCGGAATAACGTCCAAAGGTTAACAGCGGGATTCTTACTCCGTGGACGAATAGTCACCTCATCCGTGAGTTGACGGCGTGAGTGATCCGCATCTCGACATCCTTGGCCAGCGTATCCGCGAACGGCGGCGGACGCTTGGCATGTCGCAAGAGGAGCTTGCGCATGTCGCGGCACTTGATCGCAGTTATGTGGGGCGGGTCGAACGGGGCGAGCACAACCTCACGGTCGTTTCGTTGATCAAGCTGTGCCGGGCATTGCGGTGCGACATAGCGACGCTCGGGCAAGGTCTCCCCGTCGGGCAACCCACCGTTCTGGATTAATGACAGCAGCCGCTACGCGGTGCTTGGCGAGCATGATCGGGAGGTTGTATAGAATGGGCATGCGCACCGTCCATGATCCAACCAGGAGCGTTCGCCGACATTTGCGTCATTGCATCTGGATGTCGGCCGCCTCTTCGGTAGGCGTATTCCTGCTTTTAATGGATACGGTCACGCACTGAGGGCCTCCGGTATTAACCATAATGCAATTAATGTCATTTATGGTGAACGCGCTCAAGCCCGCAGAAATCCGCCATTTTTCGTCACAATTCCCTTGTCGAGGCGCGTCTTTCCCATAGGAAATTGGTCCCAACAATTTCAAAGGGTTAGACAATGAACGGGAACTTTTCCAATCCGCCGAGAGTGCCGCAGGCATTTGTTGACCTAGTCGGAGACCACTTCCTAGAGGCGGCTCGCTATCTCCGGGAGATACAGGACGAACATCCCGATGATTTTGCGTCGGTTGCCAAGAAGCTGCGGATCGGCCCGCGCAAGGCTTACAATCTCGCGAGGATCGACCGCTGCTTCCACGACTTGGGCATCCGGCCGGATCGGCTCCGAAAAGTCGGCTGGACCAAGCTCGCACTGCTCTCGTCATACGTCGACGCCGACAACATCGAGGAGTTGCTGACGCTGGCCGAGAATCACACAGCACATGAGTTGAAGATGCTCCTGCGCGGCAGTGGCTTCGATCCCGAAGGGAAAACCGTCGTGCTGTACCTCGACAAGGGCCAATACGAACTGCTCGAACAGGCGCTTTTGGCGGCAGGTGCAGTTCCGCATTCCAGGGGCCTGCTCTACAAAGAGGAAGCCCTGATGGAACTGATCTCGGGCGGCGAAAGGCATGATGCTGTAAACGCCAGTGCATGAAGTGAAGCGCGAAACCTAAGGATATCTACCAAATAATAGCCCGATCCCGCGTCGCCCATCATAGCAGGGCGACGCGGGTGACGGCCCCGAGAGAGCGGTCGGACCCAAATCTCCCGGGCCGCTGGCACGTCGCAGAACGCTCGATTGGGACAAACCGCGACCCGGCCCATTCATTCACTCTTGGTTGCCACGGCCCGCTTCCCGTAGACAATGGGAGATGGACCCCAAGCCCACCTCCTGCCCTGGTTCGACAGATCGCCCGACGCCGAAACGGCGTGGGCGGATCGTCATCCGACGCAAGCGAGCGGGGTCTCATACAGCGCGGTCAAGCGGCTCCGGCCCTGGCGTCATCAGCGATCTGCCGACCGCCATGCCAGTCCTTCGCGAAGAGGTTGCCATCCTGCGTGCCTATCTCGCGCGCGAGATCGACGCGATCGTCTTCGACGAGCGGTGATCATTCCGCGTCTTCCCACGAGCAGCTCCTGGATGCTGGACTACGATGCTGTCGACACGGTGTGGTCGGGGTGTGGTGATGGTCGGACAGCGATACACGTTGGTTGGTAACACCTGCCATGATTCGGGCCTAAGCGAGGTCCTGACGACCTGCAGCACGCGGAAGGCCATCGAGCGCACCTGCGTTAAACGACACAAACCATACGATGAGTGAGTTGAAAAACCGCGCAGTTCTGACGAATTCGTCACCTGCGCCAATTCCTGTCTAGGGCTACTGGGACAGTTCTTAGACCACCGACCGGCCAGGCCATTGCTACACGCTGAGCTTCGCGCTTCCCTTGAGGTCAGACGCAGTCATGTGTTGGCCCATCCACTCTGACGGAGCCCAGGTGACTGCAACACCCTGAAGGAGTTGCTGCCATGCCCATCCGCCTGCCGAAGAAGACAACCGCCGTTGAAACCCGGTCCCCCGCACCGCCGTCGTCTAAGCGCAAGGAATTCTACACTGTCGCCGAACTTGCATTCCGGTGGAGCCTGTCCCAGCGGCATATCCGTCGCCTGATCGACAATGGCGACCTCGTCGTCCATCGCATCGGACGCGCCGTCCGCGTGTCGGCGGCGAACCTCGCGCTGTTCGAAGCCCGCTGCGCTCAAGACCTCTGATGTCCTGCCCCGTCCTGTCGTCCCAGGACGGATCAAGGGTTTGGTGAAACACTGAAGCCCCATTTTCAACAAAAATGGGCACCGGGGGCATCACCAATCCGCCCCGCTGATCACACCAGTCATCACCAGTCATCTACCTGCCAAGAGGAGGGCTTCACCATGCCTGCACCTAGCGCCCCCACTTTGACTCTTCGCATGCTCGCCGAGTTGATCGCGAGCATGGAGGAAATCCCGCTGTGGAAGCGGCGGGAGTTGTGTTCCGCCATCAGGAGATTTGCCCAGGTCTGCGGCCTTACGCCCGACTATATCATCGCCGATCCCGGCACCATCCGCACCCTCGGGGCGAAGGCGCCCTGGCTGCTGGCCGGATACACTCAGGGAAGCTGGGCGAACATCATGTGGCGGCTCCGGTGCGCACTGGAGATTGGCGGTGTCAAAGTCCACCGGCAGCGCCGAAACTTCAAGCTGAACAACGAATGGGAGGAACTGCTCTTACCGCTGCTCAGGCGGGATCGTGACGAAATCCACCGCTTCGCAGGCTGGTGCTCGATCCGAGAGATCAGCCCGCACGATGTCTCTTCTGCCGTCTTCGATCGCTACTACACCTACCTCGAAGAACAGATGACACAGCGCAATCCGCGTGAGCGCGGGCATGTCGCCCGCCGCGCATGGAACCGGGCAATCGCAACGCCGGGATCATCATATCAGTCCATCCCTGCTCCCGACCCGATCGGCAAGCGCCTCGTACGCTGGGAGGATTTTCCGCAATCGCTCCAGGACGAGTTGCTCGCTTACGGCAAAAAGGCGCTGGAGGAGAACCTCGACGACGACAAGCACCGTCCGATCAAGCCGGTGACGCTCGATAATTATCACAACCGCATCCGCGCAATGCTCACCACGTTGATCGACAACGGCATGTCTCCAGACGACTTCCCGTCACTGGCGAAGGTCGTCGATCCGGCGAACGTGAAGCGGGCGTTTGAACTGCGCTTGGGCGGTCGGCCGATGGATGACAGAGCCCGAATGGATTTGCATGGTATCATAACGGCAGCGCTGAATGTCGCCCGCCATCTCAACCTTGATAAAGAACACCGTGCCAGGCTCAAGCGGCTCTCGAAAAGGGTGCGCTTCAAAGCCAACGGCATGTGCGAGAGGAATAAAAAGCGCCTAACCCCGCTGCTGGACCCTTCAGTCCGCGCAAAGCTGCTCAACCTGCCGTTGAAGGTCGCACATGAGCTTAGCGCGGTGAAAGCCCCTACGGTTCGGCAGGCCCAGCGAATGCAGATGGCCGTCCTGCTCGATCTGTTGCTGCATGTGCCGATGCGCATCCGCAATCCATCCGAACTGGATTTGTCGACCACAATCATTGCTCCAATTGCCGGTGGCACGGGAGGCTGGCGCATTTCAATTTCGGCAGATGACGTCAAAAACCACTGGCCGATTGACGCGCATCTGGGAGCAGAGCTTAGCGCACTTCTCGATCGCTATGTGACCGAGTTCCGGCCTGTCCTTGCGAAAGGATCGACGACTGCTCTGTTCGTTGGGCAGCGCGGCCACCGCAAGATGCCTTCGGCATTGTCAAAGCAGCTGGCCCGCTTCGTGAGAAGAGAAGTGGGGGTGACAATCCATGCTCATCTCATGCGCCATCTCGCCGCTCATCTCTATCTCATCGCCAATCCCGGTGATTATGAGACCGTGCGTCGTCTTCTCGGTCACAAGAACATCGAGACGACGATCCAGTTCTACGACGGGCTCCAGACAGATAATGCCTACGCGGTATATGACACGCTGATCGGCAAAATGCGCGCGGATGCGACAGCTCCGCCACCTCCCAACCCCCGGAGTAGCACGGACGGTTTCGACGAGGGAGACCTGCTGTGACCAAACAGGCATTCCCTCCACTTCCGGTCCATCATTGGCCTGCTCGCGATCGGTCTCTCTGGCAGGGTGCCCGGCAGCCCGTCGGGCCGTTCGACGACGATGCAGGATTTGCAGCCGGATGGCGCCCGCCCACCATAAAGATGTGTGAGCGCGGCTATGGCATGTGGCTCGGCTGGCTCGCGAGGACTGGCCAACTCGATCCACTGACGCATCCCTGTAATCGCGTGACGAGGGAACTTATCAGGGCATTCATCACGGAATACAGCGTCGGCCGCGCGGAAACGACGGTTGCGGGCGCCGTTCGGGGCATCGCCTACGTGCTGCGGGCCTGCGCACCGCCCGATGGCGTGGACTGGCTTACCAGACTTGCGCACCGCTTGACGAACACCGCGAAGCCCTCGCGCCCCAAGTTGCCGCGCATGGTTCGGATAATCGACATCATCCTGCTCTCCGACAGGCTGATGGACATCGGCCTGGAAAAACTGCGGAACGGTCGCCGCAGCGGCGCTCCGATCTATCGCGAGGGATTGATCATCGGCCTGCTTGCCCATCGGCCGTGGCGCCGACGCAATCTCGCGGATCTGCGGATCGGGCATAACCTGTTCGTCGACGACTTCGGCATCAGGATTACGATTCCACGCGAGGAGACCAAGAAGGGCGTTCCCTTCGACGGCTATGTGCCTAAACGGCTTGAACAGGCGGTCTTCACCTATCTCGATCGGGTTCGGCCTGTCCTGCTCAAGAGCGGTATCCCCGAAGAAGACTGGCTCTGGATCGGACGTCGGGGCCGCCGGATGCCTGCTGACGACATCAGCATCCGCGTTACTCGCACGATGCAAGAGCACTTCGGCAAAGACCTCTCGCCGCACTTGTTTCGCGACTGCGCGGCTACCGAAGTTGCTCTGGAGCGCCCTGAACTTATCGGCATGACCAAGCATCTGCTCGGCCATATGACGCTGGCTTCGAGCCAGAAATTCTACAATCAGGCAACCAGTTTCACCGCCTTCTCCCGCCACGCCGACGTCATTCGCAAGCTGCGGGGAGAAGGATCATGACCCGCGCAGCAATCTATGTCCGCGTGTCGACGGCCCGCCAGGCCGAGCGCGACCTGTCGATCCCCGACCAGATCGTCCAGTGCCGCACATGGTGCCAGCGGCAGGGTATCGAGGTGGTGCAGGTCTTCTCCGAGCCCGGCGCCTCCGCGCTCGACGAGGACCGGCCGGTTTTTCAGGAACTGATCCACACGGCGAAACGGACGGATAAGCCGTTTGATCTCGTGGTCGTGCATTCGCTGAGCCGCTTCAGCCGAGACTCGCTTCATTCCGAACTCTATATCCGCGAGTTGCGGAAGGCCGGGGTCGAACTGATCTCGATCACTCAGGAGGTCGGGCAGGACCCGACCGGCGAGATGTTCCGCAAGCTGCTGCACATCTTCGACGAGCATCAGAGCCGGGAAACCGCCAAGCATGTCCATCGTGCCATGCTGGAGAATGCCCGACAGGGCTTCTGGAACGGCTCGCGACCGCCCTATGGCTATGGTGTCGAGATCGCCGAGCGACGGGGCAGCAAGGACAAGAAGGTGTTGGTCGTCAACGACGCCGAGGCGCGCGTTGTTCGCATGATTTTCGATATGGCTGCAGGTGTGGAAGGCCGGCCCATGGGTGTGAAAGCCATCGCCACCTGGCTCAACGAGCGTGGCATATTGCGGCGGGGACGCAGGTTCTCGACCGGAGGCGTCCATGCCATCCTGACGGCGAGCACCTATCATGGGCAGCATTACTTCAATCGCACCGACAGCCGGAATGACCGGCCCCGCCCACCCTCCGAATGGATACCGCTCGCCGTCCCGGCCATCGTCGACGAGAAGACCTTCAACGCCGCACAGGCGCTCCTGCAGAGCCGCGCGCCCAAGCGGGTGGCGCCGCGCCTGGTCAACACGCCGACGCTGCTGGCCGGGGTGGCTCGATGCGGCCATTGCGGGGCTGCGTTGATCCAGAACACCGGCAAGGGTGGGCAGTATCGCTATTACTGTTGCTCGCGCCGTCTCAAGGAAGGCCCCTTCGGCTGCAAGGGGCTGCGCATGCCGATGGACAAGCTCGACGGCATCGTGATCGGCGAGGTGACAAAGCAGATATTGCAGCATGAGCATCTCGTGGGCTTGCTCGGGGATTATCTGCGCACGGCGCTGGAACGCGAAGATCGCAATCGCGATCGGCTGCGCCAGATGCGCCAGGATCATAAGGAGTCCGAAGCAGGCATCGCCCGGCTGCTGGAGCTGGTCGAGAAGGGGCTTATGGATGCCGAGGACGCTTCGATGCGCGAGCGACTGATCAATCTGCGGTTCCGCCGGGATGAACTCGCCGAGCAGATTGTCGATCTCACCCGTCGCCTCGCCATGGCAGAGCCGGTGATCACGCCGGAGAAGATCGAGAAGCTAGCCGTACTTCTACGCGACAAGCTGCATCACGGTCCGCCTGATCTGCGCCAGGCTTATGCCCGGCTGCTGCTCAGCGATGTGCGTGTAAACGATAGGGAAATCCGCATCAGCGGCTCCAAAGCCGTGCTGGCCCGGAGTGCGGCAGCGGGCGTGGCCAAAACCACGCCCGCAGTTCTCTCTTTTGTTCGAGAATGGTGCACCCGACAGGATTCGAACCTGTGGCCCTCAGATTAGGAATCTGATGCTCTATCCTGCTGAGCTACGGGTGCCCGGTGACGGCTCTATTGCGGGAGAGCGGCGCGGTCAATTCTTCGCGTCAGGGGGAATGACCGGAAATGGCAGAGGCGCCACCTCCACCCCCTCCGCGATCAAGGCCCGCGCCTCGCTGAGCGCGACCTCGCCATGGATGCTGGCGCGGTCCTGCTCGCCATAATGCATGGCGCGGGCCTGTTCGGCGAAATCGCGCCCGACCCAGGTCGAATCCTCCAGCGCCTTCTGCTGCGCCTTCGCCAGCGCCAGCACCAGTTCACGCATCTTCGCTTCCTCGCCCGCGCCCATGACGATGGACGCGTCGCCCGATGATGCGACTTGCGGCATGGGTTCCGGCCGGCTGTTGCCCTTGGGCGCGACGGCCGGGGCCATCACCGCCTTGCCGACATGCTCGTCGCCGCAAAGGGGGCAGGCGATCAGCCCTCGCGCCTTCTGGTCCTCATAATCGGCGCTGGAACCGAACCACGCCTCGAACACATGGCCTTGGGATTCGCATTTGAGGTCGAAAACGATCACGATAGCGTCACATCCATGGGCAGGGATCGCCGGTTGGCGAGCGCGGGCACCCGCCCGCGCACGTCCTCTATGCGCGACAGGTCGATCTCCGCAAGGGCAAGGCCCGCCTGCTCGCCCATGTCGAGCACCAGATCCCCCCATGGGTCGACGACCAGGCTGTGCCCATAGGTGTCGCGGCCGTCCGCATGATGGCCCGTCTGCGCGGCGGCGATGACGAAGCAGCCCGCCTCTATCGCCCGCGCCCGCAGCAAAATGTGCCAATGCGCCTTCCCCGTCGGCACGGTGAAGGCGGCCGGCATCAGCAACACCGTCGCGCCCGCATTGGTGAGCGCCCGGTAGAGATCGGGAAAGCGCATGTCGTAACAGACCGACAATCCCATGCGCGCCCAGGGCGTATCGACCGCGACAACCTGTTCGCCAGGCCCGTAGACCGACGATTCGCGCCAGCTTTCGCCCGTCGCCAGATCGACGTCGAACAGGTGGATCTTGTCGTAACGGGCGCGAATCTCTCCCCTGTCGTCGATCATGAAGCTGCGATTGGCCCACCGACCGTCGCTGCGCTCATCCTTGAGCGGGGTGGAGCCGAGATGCACCCACAGGCCCTGCTTGGCGGCCGCCTCCCTTAGGGCGGCGAGGACGGGGTCGTCCGCCTCCGACCGCAGGGTCGCCGCCGCCCTTTGCCGGTCGCGGTCCAGATAGCCGGCCATTTCCGGCGTAAAGAGCATGTCCGCCCCTTCCCCCCTGGCGCGCGCGGCCATGTCCGCAATGGCGGCGGCATTGGCGGCGGGATCGATCCCGCTGGTCATCTGGAAGATGGCGGCGCGCATCCGGCCTATGCCCCCAGCAAGGCGTCGAGCTTGCCCTGCCGGTCGAGCGCCGCCAGGTCGTCGCTGCCGCCGACATGGCGGCCGTCGATGAAGATTTGCGGCACGGTCGTCCCGCCATTGGCGCGGTCCAGCATTTCCTGCCGCTTCGGACCGCCCATGGTGACGTCATATTCCTCGAACGCCACGCCCTTCTCGTTCAGCAGAGCCTTTGCTCGCGCGCAATAGCCACACCAGGCCTTGGTATAGATTTCGACCTTCGCCATGTCTTACTCCTCGATCGCCGAAATTGTGGTTCGGCGCCTGTTTGTCAATCGCCGCCGTCCGGCAGCACCCGCGCCCAGCACAGCAGGTGAACGCTCGCCGCGCCGCCGCGTTTCAGCGCCCGGGCGCAGGCGGCGGCCGTCGCGCCGCTGGTGTGCACGTCGTCGATCAGCAGAACGGCGCGCCCCTTGAGCTCATGGCCAGGACTAAGGGCGAATGCGCCGCGGACTGCCCGCGCCCGCGCCTTCGGGGTCATTCCGCGCAGGGGCTGGGTCCGACGGATGCGCAGCAAGGCGTGATTGTCCGCCCGCAGGCCGGTCAGCCGCGCCAGGTGGCGGGCGATCAGCGCCGACTGGTTGAAGCCGCGCCACCACAAGCGCCAACGGTGCAAGGGCACCGGCACGATGACGGCATTTCCGATGGCCGGCACCTGCCGCGCCATCTGCTTCGCGATCAGCCGGGAAAGGCCGATGCGCCGTCCATATTTCAGCCGCAACGCCACGGCGCGGGCGACATCGCCATAGGCCAGCACCGCCCGCGCGCTGTCATAGGGCGGCGGATCGGCCAGACAGGCGCCGCATTCCGCGCCGTCCCCGCGATCATATTCGAACGGCAGGCCGCAACGGGCGCAGCAGGGTTCGCCCAGGAACCGCATCCCGCTCCAGCAGGCCAGGCAGAAGGCATGGTCGGCATCCACGATCTCGCCGCAGCCGGGGCAGCGCGGCGGCAGGGCGTAATCGGCCAACGGGCGAAGCGCGGCCTTGAGCAGCGGAACGCTCTTGTTAAGGAGGAGGCGGGACATCATCTCCCTTGTTCCCGCTCCTTCGCCCATGCACAAGGCCCCCATGACCAGTCCCGACATCTTCGACCGAGCCTTGCGCGCCAGGCGGCGCGACCGGATGATGGCGCGCTTTGCCGAGCATGACTTCCTCTACCGCATGATGCTGGACGAACTGCTCGACCGGCTGGGCGACGTGCGGCGCGAGTTGAAGGAAGCGCTGGTGATCGGCTGCCCCGACGGCAGCGCCAGGACGGCGCTGGAGGCGATGGGAAAGAGCGTCGTCTGCGTCGATCCCGGCTTTGCGGCGGCCAGGGCGCAGGGCGGCGTGCAGGCCGACGAGGACGCCCTGCCCTTTGCCGATGACAGTTTCGACCTGGTGATCGCCTGCGGCACGCTGGACAGCGTCAACGACCTGCCCGGCGCGCTGATCCTGATGCGGCGGATATTGCGGCCCGACGGGCTGATGCTGGCGGCCTTCGCGGGGGCGGGTTCGCTGCCCCGGCTGCGCGCCGCGCTGATGGCGGGCGAAGGGGACCGGGCCGGGCAGCATGTCCATCCGCAGGTCGACGTGCGCTCGGCAGGCGACCTGCTGGCGCGGGCGGGCTTCACCATGCCGGTCGCGGACGGCGATGTGCTGACGGTGCGCTATGGCGATATGCTGCGGCTGATGCACGACTTGCGGGGCATGGGCGCCGGCAATGTTCTGGCTTCGCGCCCCCCTGCGCTGCGGCGCGACGCGCTGGTCGGGGCGGCCGAGCATTTCGCGGCGGCGGCGGACGAGGACGGCCGCACGGCGGAGCAGATGGCCGTCCTCTATCTCAGCGGGTGGAAGGCGGACCCCAGCCAGGCGCAGCCCGCGCGGCGGGGCAGCGCGACCGTTTCCCTGGCGGAGGCGCTGAAGCCGAAGCGCTGAATCGGGCGGAAGAGGCGAGGTTCAGCCTGATCGGCCGCTCGCCTCCACTTCTTCGGCGGTGCCCGGCTCGGCCATCTTGCGGTGCCGTTCCGCCAGGACGCCCGCCGGCGTCACGTGCGCCGCAGCGGCCTGCAGCTTGTTCTTCCATCCCGACACGATATGCGCCTTCCCGTCCATCAGCGCGTCCCAGCCGTCCCTGGCGACCTTGGCCGGATCGTCCTTCTCATCCGCGCCGACCTTGGTGTCCAGCATCTCGGCGCGGTCGAAAAATTCCGTTTCCGTCGGGCCGGGCATCAGGTTGGTGACGGTGACGCCATCGGCATCCTTGATCTCGTTCCGCACGGCATCGACGAAACTGTCGATAAAGGCCTTGGTGCCGTTATAGACCGCCTGGAAGGAGCCGGGCATGAAACCGGCTATGGACCCGGTGACCAGCACCTTTCCCGCATTGCGGGCGACCATCGGCCGCAGGACTTGCTGGAGCAGGTAGACGGTGCCCGTCACATTGGTGTCGATCACCCGGCGCCAGTCGGCCGCGTCCTGCTCCAGAAAGGCATGGCCCAGGCCCCTTCCCGCATTGGCGCAGAGCAGGTCGACCTGCCGCCCGCCGGTGCAGGCGATCAGGCGGTCGACCCCTTCCATGGTGGAAAGATCGGATTCCACCGGCTGCACGTCGACGCCATGACGCCGGAAATCCTCCGCCGCGGCGTGGATCAGCGGTTCGTCGGCCACGACCAGCAGGTCATAGCCGTCCTGCGCGGCGAGATGGGCGAGTTCGAAGCCGATCCCGGTCGACGCGCCGGTCACGATCGCGAATTTCTGCGAAGCCATGCGCTTCTCCTTTTTCAGGCCTGGACGGGCTGCAGGCCCGGCTTCAGGACGATCTTGGTCACTTCATTCTGCTCGTCATGGAACATGCGATAGCCCTCCGCCGCCTGCTCCAGCGGCAGGCGATGGCTGATCAGGAAGGTCGTATCGATCCTGTCCTCCATGATCGCGTTCAACAGGCCGGGCATATAATGCTGCACATGGGTCTGGCCGGTCTTCAGCGTCAGCCCCTTCTCCATGAAGGCGCCCAGCGGGAATTTGTCGACGAAGCCGCCATAGACCGCCGGCATGGAAATCCGCCCGCCCTTGCGGCAGGCCAGGATCGCCTGCCGGATCGAATGGGCGCGGTCGGTGCCCATGAAGGTTGCGACCTTGATCTGGTCCCAGACATTGTCCGCGAAGAAGCCGTGCGCCTCCAGCCCGACGGCGTCGATGCAGGCGTCGGGACCGATGCCGCCGGTCATCTCCATCAGCGCCTCATAGGTCTTGCTTTCCTCATAGTTGATCGTCTCCGCGCCGAAACGGCGGGCGAGTTCCAGCCGGCGCGGGAAATGATCGATGGCGATCACCCGCTCCGCGCCCATCAGGAAGGCGGACTGCACCGCGAACAGGCCGACCGGGCCGCAGCCCCAGACGGCGACCGTGTCGCCCGGTTCGATCTGGGCATTTTCGGCGGCCATCCAGCCGGTCGGCAGGATATCGGACAGGAACAGCACCCTGTCGTCGTCGACCCCGTCCGGGACGACGATGGGACCGACATCGGAAAAGGGCACGCGGACATATTCCGCCTGCCCCCCCGCATAGCCGCCCGTCATGTGGCTGTAGCCGAACAGGCCGGACATGGGCTGGCCGTAGATCGTCTGCGCAATGTCCTGATTGTCGGCGGGCAGGCCGTTGTCGCAGGCCGAATATTGGTGCTTGCCGCAATGGAAGCAGCTTCCGCAGGATATGGTGAAGGGCACGACCACCCGCTGCCCCTTCTTCAGGGTCGATCCCGACCCGGTCTCCACAACTTCGCCCATGAATTCATGGCCCAATATGTCCCCCGCCTTCATCGTCGGGATATAGCCGTCATAGAGATGGAGGTCCGACCCGCAGATCGCCGTGGAGGTGATGCGGATGATGGCGTCGCGGGGATTGACGATTTCCGGATCGTCGACGGTATCGACCCGGACGTCATGCTTGCCATGCCATGTGAGAGCGCGCATCAGGAGCCTTCCTCTTCATATTCGCGGCGGTTGCGGGCGGCGGTCGCGATCTCGCCCGTTTCCATCAATTGCTTGAAACGGCGCAGGTCGCGGCGCGCCTGGATCGCCGGTTCGCGCTGGAACATCTTGGCGATGGCCTTGCCGATGAAGCCGCCCGGCGGATCGTAGAGGATCGTCGCCGTGACCCAGCATCCCCGGCCGCCCGGCGCGTCGCGAAAGTCGACGCGCCCGCTATTGGGCACGTCCGCGCCTTCCTCCGAAGCCCAGGCGATGGTTTCTCCCGGACGATCCTCCGTGATCGCGGACACCCATTCGACGGTGCTTCCCGCCGGGGCCTTCACCACCCAGCGGGACCGGCGGTCGTCCAAAGGCTCCACGGCGACGACATTCTCCAGAAACAGCGGAAGATTGCCGACCTCGCGCCAGAAGGCGTATAGCTCCTCGCGCGGGCGGTCGATCGTCACGGTCTTGCCGCTCAGATCGTCGCCCTTCGCTTCCGCCAGCCCATCGGCGGCCCTTGCCGCCGCGTCGTCCTGTTTCGCCGTGGTGAGCGGTGCGTCATCACTCATGCTGACCTCCTTGAACGGTCAGACAGCAACCAGTTCATCCGCTCCGCCGTTCCGCCGCCAATCGCCTGAAAAGGGGGCAAAGCGCCGGTCCGCTAACATGGATAAGTCGCGGCGGAAGCGGAGGAACAGGCTGCCGACGGCCCTCGTTCTCATTGCGGGACCATCGCAGGAGAAGATCATGGACAAGCCCCGCAGGATACGGACCCGCCCGACCGAACATACACGCAACCCGAACCTCTCGACGGAGAACCAGCCGGAAGGCGCGGCCCGCCGTCCCAGCGACACGCTGGACCGCGAACCGCGGCGCGATCCGCAAAGCGGCGGCGCGATCCCGTCCAATTACGACCCGCGCACGATGACGCGGCGGGGCGAGGAAGGGGACAGCCGTGCCGGGCAGGATGATGTCGGCGCCAGGAGCCGGCGGGAAGGCGGGGGACCACCGGCGGACGATCCTTCCACCTGACCCGATCCGCGCTTCGACCGCCGATTCCGCTTTTGCGAACGGTTCGCTTGGAACCGACGCATGGCTCGCGACTTCCACCGGAAGGACCGTGCAAGGAGGAGGAAGACCATGGCCAATCCGCAGTTCACCGACGCGATCGCCCTTCTGAAAGCCGACCATCGCAAGGTGGAGGATCTGTTCGAACAATTCGAAAAGGCCGGATCGCCGGCGCGCAAGAAGACGCTGGCGCGGCAAATATGCCTGGAACTCAAGATCCACACGCTGATCGAGGAGGAGATTTTCTACCCCGCCTTTCGCGGCAGGATAGAGGACGATACGCTGGACGAGGCCTATGTCGAGCATGACGGCGCCAAGCTGCTGGTCAACGACATAGAGGAAGGCGACCCGGCCGACGATTTCTTCGATGCCAAGGTCAAGGTGCTGTCCGAAGAGATCAAGCACCATGTCCATGAGGAGGAAATGCGCGGCGAGGGCATGTTCGCGCAATGCCGCAAGACCGACGTCGACCTGATCCAGCTCCGCGACGCGATGCTGGCGCGCAAGCAGGAATTGTTGAAGGAGGCGGAAAATGGCGCCCTCCCGCCGGCCAAGCCCCGCGTCATCCTACTGACGCCCGCCTGACGGGTTCGGAGGCTGGCCGCGCCGCTCCCCCGCCAGTCCCAGGGGCGCGGCAGCCTCCACAAGGCCGATTTCGACTAACCTGGGTGATGGGCGGTCCGGCCCGCTCCCGCTATGATCGCAAGGCAAAGACAAGGAGACAGCCCGTGTCCCGCCATGACGACGCGTCCTATTTCGAAGCCCGGGCCAAGGAGGAAATCCGCAAGGCGAGCGAAGCCAAGCAGCGAGGAGACAATGGCGCGATGATCGCCGTCCATGCCGAACTCGCAGTGCGCTATCAGGCCAAGGCCCTGCAATTGCAGCGCGGCTGATCCGATTCCCCGACCCCGCTTTCCCCCGCATGTCGGGAAGGCGGGGCGCCAGGCCTTGAAAGCCGCCCCTTTCCCCGCCATCTGGCGGTTCGGATTCAACTGGGGAGAGCTTTCGAAACCGCCATGACCACCACGACCGGCACCGCACCTGAAACCCGTTCCTTCGAGGCCGACGTCGCCCGGCTGCTGCACATGATGGTGCACTCCGTCTATTCGGACAAGGACGTCTTCCTGCGCGAGTTGATCTCCAACGCGGCCGACGCCTGCGAAAAGCTGCGCTATGAACTGCTGAGCGATCCCGCGCTGGCGGGCGAGGACGGCCAGCCGCGCATCACCGTCACGCTCGATCCCGAAGCGCGCCGACTCATCGTCGAGGATAACGGCATCGGCATGAGCGAGGCCGAACTGGCCGAGGCGCTGGGCACCATCGCCCGGTCCGGCACCCGCGCCTTCATGGAACGGGTCACGGCGGCGAAGGAAGGCGAAGGCGCGCAACTGATCGGCCAGTTCGGCGTCGGCTTCTATTCCGCCTTCATGGTCGCGGACAAGGTGGACGTCTTCTCCCGCCGCGCCGGGGCGGATACCGCCGCGCACTGGGCGTCGGATGGCCTGGGCAGCTACACCATCCAGCTTGTCGACCCGGCGGAGGCTCCGGCACGCGGTACCCGCATCGTCCTGCACCTGAAGGAAGACGCCGCCAGCTATACCGAAGCGTTCACCACCCAGCGCATCGTCACCGCCCAGTCGGGCCATGTCCCCGTCCCCATCTTCCTCAAGGAAAAGCCGGATGCGGAGGAAAAGCAGATTGCGGACGGCGCGGCGCTCTGGACCCGCCCGAAATCGGACATCACGGCGGAGGAATATGCCGACTTCTACCGCAGCGCCGCCGGTCAGTTCGACGAACCCGCGCTGACGCTGCATTATCGCGCCGAGGGGCTGCACGAATATTCGGTGCTCGCCTTCCTGCCCTCCATGCGTCCGTTCGACCTGTTCGACCCGGACCGGGCCGGACGTATGAAGCTCTATGTCCGCCGCGTCTTCATCACCGACGAGGCGCAGATATTGCCGCGCTACCTGCGCTTCGTGCGCGGGCTGGTGGACAGCAACGACCTGCCGCTCAACGTCTCGCGGGAGATGATCCAGGAAAGCCCGGTCCTCGCCGCCATTCAGAAGGGCGTCGCCAACCGCATCCTTTCCGAACTGGACAAGCTGGCCGAGAAGGATAGCGAAGCCTATCTGAAGTTCTGGGACAATTTCGGCGCCGTCCTGAAGGAAGGGCTGTACGAGGATTTCGCCCGGCGGGAGACGCTGCTCGGCCTCGCCCGCTTCAAATCCACCGCTGGGGAGGGCTGGCGCTCGCTCAAGGACTATGTGGAGGCGATCAAGGACAACCAGACCGCCATCTACTACGCCACCGGCGCCGATCTCGACCGCCTCGCCTCCTCCCCGCAACTGGAGGGTTTCCGCGCCCGCGGCATCGAGGTGCTGCTGCTCACCGATCAGGTCGACAGCTTCTGGGTCACGGCCGGGGTCGATTATCAGGGCAAGCCGTTCAAGTCGGTGACGCAGGGCCTGGCCGACCTCAGCCTGATCCCGCTGGCGGAGGGCGAGGCGCCCGCCGCGCAGGCATCGGCGGAGGTCGACGGCTTCATCGCCTATGTGAAGGGCGTGCTGGGCGATGAAGTGTCCGACGTGCGCGCATCGGAACGGCTGACCGAAAGCGCCGTCTGCCTGGTCGCGCCCGACAATGCGATGGACCGTCAGCTTGAAAAGCTGCTGGCCGGGGCCGGTCGGCTCGACAATGCGGCCAGGCCGGTGCTGGAGATCAACCCGCGCCACGACCTGATCGCCCGGCTCGGCACGCTGGCGGAGGACAGCGCCCTGCGCGAGGATGCGGCGCGCCTGCTGCTGGACGAAGCCCGCATCGCCGATGGGGAGCTTCCCGCCGACCCCCGCGCCTTTTCCGCGCGCCTCGCCCGCATGATCGGCGGCGCGATCCGATAAGCGCAGCGGCGGCCGGGTTCGTTCCGGCCGCCAATATCCGCTTGCCAGCCCCGCGAAAGCGGGCCAATCACGCGGCAACAGAAAAATGAGAGGATAGCGCGTCGATGAGCTATTATGACGTTCTGATCGTGGGCGCCGGACATGCCGGGGCGCAGGCGGGCATCGCGCTGCGCCAGCTCGGTTTCGAAGGCTCTATCGCGATGGTGGGCGATGAAAAGGACCCGCCCTATGAACGTCCGCCGCTGTCGAAGGAATATTTCGCGGGCGACAAGAGCTTCGACCGCATCCTGATCCGCCCCGCCAGCTTCTGGGAGGAGCGCAAGATCGACATGCTGCTCGGCCTGCGCGTGAAGTCGGTCGACCCGGCGGGCAAGTTCGTGACGGCGGGGGCCAAGGAAACGGGCGATAGGGAAATCGGCTATGGCAAGCTGATCTGGGCGACCGGCGGTTCCCCCCGCATGCTGACCTGCAACGGCGCGGACGCGCCCAATGTCCACGCCGTCCGCCGTCGTGACGATGTCGACGCGATGATGGCGAAGCTCGACCGGATCGGCCATGTGACCGTCATAGGCGGCGGCTATATCGGGCTGGAGGCGGCGGCCGTCCTGTCGAAATTCGGCAAGAAGGTGGTTCTGCTGGAAGCGCTGGACCGCGTGCTGGCCCGCGTCGCGGGAGAGGAACTCTCGCGCTTCTACGAGGCGGAACATCGCGCCCATGGCGTCGACCTGCGCACCGGCGCGCGGATGGACTGCATCGAGGTCACGGACGGTCAGGCGACCGCCGTGCTGATGCAGGATGGCGAGCGGATCGCGACCGACATGGTGATCGTCGGCATCGGCATCGTCCCCGAAACCGGCCCGCTGATCGCGGCGGGCGCGGCTGGCGGCAATGGCGTGGACGTCGACGAATATTGCCGCACCAGCCTGCCCGACATCTATGCGGTGGGCGATTGCGCCGCCCATGCCAACAGCTTCGCACGGGGCGCGCAGATCCGCCTGGAATCCGTGCAGAACGCCAATGACCAGGCGAAGACCGCCGTGGCCCATATCATGGGCAGGGAAGAACCCTATCATGCCGTGCCCTGGTTCTGGTCGAACCAATATGACCTGAAGCTCCAGACCGTGGGCCTTTCGACCGGCCACGACCAGACGATCCTGCGCGGCGATCCGGCGACCCGCAGCTTCTCCGTCCTCTATCTCAAGGGCGGCCGGCTGATCGCGCTCGACTGCGTCAATGCGGTCAAGGACTATGTTCAGGGCCGCGCCCATGTCCTTTCCGGCGCGGTGCTGGACCAGGCGCAGTTGACCGACGCCGCCATACCGCTCAAGGAAGTCGGCCTCGCCTGAGCGGACCGAAGGTCAGCCGCGAAAGCTGGCCTTCACCGCCAATTCCCACGGGCCGCCGCGATAATGCCAGGCCGCAAGCCCCGCGATGGCGAGCGGCCTGGGGCGAAAGGCGCGCCGCAATTCGTCCGCCAGCGCCTTCGCCTCCGCCGGTTCGACCTTGTTCTGCACCGTGATGTGAAAGCGCGGCCGTCCCTGGTCCTGCGGCACCAGCAGCCCGGCAAAGGCCTCCGCCAGTTCATCGCGCAACGCCGTCAGTTCCGGGCTTTCCACCCGATAGGCGACGCCCCGCCCCAACAGCATCACCTCCGCCAGCCGGGCGGCGGGCGGCGGCCCCGCGCACAGCGCCTTCAACCGCCGCGCCACTTCATCGAGGGCGGAGGGCGGCAGATGATGGAACAGCGTGACATGCGCCGGAACCCGGTTGCGCCCGGGCGGGAAATGCGCCCGGCGCAGCCCTTCGGCCCAGCCGAAATCGGCCGCGCCCATGAGGGCCGTCACGATGATCGGTGCGGCCGAAGCCTCCTGCGCCAATGCCCTGTCCCTTCTTTCGCCAAAGCCCGCCATCCCTTATGATCGATCGGGCGGGTGTCCACGCAAATCGCCCGCCCAAAGGGGGAAACAGCCATGACCGCGCCACGATCCTTCCGCATCGTCGGAATCCTGCTGCTGCTCTGGAACCTGATGGGGGTCGGCGCCTTCATCATGCAATATACCGCCGACCTCGACCAATTGGCGAAGACCGATCCCTATACCGCCCGCATCTTCGCGGCCATGCCCGGCTGGGCCTGGACGGCTTATGCCCTCGCGGTCGGCGGCGGCACGCTGGGCGCGATCCTGCTGCTGCTTCGCAAGGCTGCCGCCGCGCCCCTTTTCCTGCTCTCGGTCATCGCCGTGATCGCGCAGTTCGGCTACAGCTTCATCGGAACCCACCTGCTGGCGGTGAAGGGCGCCACCGCCGCGATCTTCCCGGCGGCGATCCTGATCGTCGCCCTCTTCCAATGGCGCTATGCCCGCGGCCTGATCGCCAAGGGCGTCCTTCGTTAGCGGCTGGAGCAGCTTGGGGCGGCATCGGTCCGCCCGCTCCAGGCTCCATCCGCTCAAAGGGGCGTCAAGCCGCCGACAGCGCCGCCGCCTGCCCCACCGCGTCGAGATCGAAAGGCGCGGTCTGGTACATTTCGTCGATCCAGTTGCCGAACAGCAGATGCGCGTGGCTGCGCCAGTGGTTTTGCGGCGTCCGCGCCGGATCGTCGCCGGGGAAATAATGCGCGGGCAACTGCCTTGCCCCATCGCGCGCATATTCCTCGGCCAGCGTCAGCGTGTCATATTCCAGATGGTTGAACATATGCAGGAAACCGCGCCCCGGATCGCCGATCAGGCACAGGCCCGATTCCTCGCTCTCGGCCAATATCTGCAATCCCCGCCCTGCCGGAATATCCTCCCGCCGCACTTCCGACCAGCGCGACACGGGGACGATGAAATCGTCCGAAAAACCCCGCATCCACGGCGATGAAGGCACATGGACATGATGGCGGAACAGGCCGATGGCCTTGCGGTCCAGCGGATGTTTCCCGACGCCGTGGAAATGGTGCAGCGCCGCCTGCGCCGCCCAGCAGATGCTGAGCGAGCGATGCACATGGGTCTGCGTCCAGTCGAATATGGCGCGCAGTTCGTCCCAATAGCTTACCGCTTCGAACGGAAGCTGCTCCACCGGCGCCCCGGTGATGATGAAGCCGTCGAACCGCTCGTCCCGCACGTCGCTCCACGGCCGGTAGAAGGACGCCATATGATCGGCGGAGGTGTTGCGCGACACATGGTCGCTGATCCGCACCAGCGTCAGTTCGACCTGCAGGGGCGACGCGCCGAGCAGCCGGGCAAGCTGCGTCTCCGTGCTGATCTTGTCGGGCATGAGGTTCAGCAGCGCGATCCGGAGCGGACGGATGTCCTGCCGGACGGCATCGGCTTCACGCATGACGACCACGCCCTCGGCCTCCAATGTGCGGCGGGCGGGCAGGTCGTCGGCTATCTTGATCGGCACGTCACGTCATTCCTCGTTGCGGAGCGACGCTTCACGATGTGGCTTGGGTCCGCTTGGTTGCCGGATCGGCCACATCCTCCTTGACGGAGTGCCACCTTGCCCGGATCGGCAGGTTGGCGTTGGGCGTCGCCCCAACTCTTGATGCTGTGCGCTCAATAGGGCGATGCCGGTCGTTTGGCAACCGCTGCTTTCGCCGAGAAAAGGAAAACTTGGAGGCTTGTCTGCGGATTCCCACATGAAATCCTCCGCAGGCGCAGCGCGCGGCGGGGAAGATGGGAATGACGGCCGATCGCCCCCTACGCCGCCAACCTCAGGAAAGGCACGGGTTGCGTCGAACGCAGCACGATGGGCCTGCCTTCCGACGCCTCGAACAGTTCGCCGTCCAATATGACGCTGCTATGGTCGCCCTCTATGCGGATGACGTCGCCCTGTTCCAGATGGATGCCCTGCATCTGCGACTTGCCGACGCGCCTGGTGATGCTGGCCCAGAACAGGCGCAGCAGGGCGGACAGGCTCTGGTCCACCGCCATCAGCTTCATGTTGCCGCGCCGGCTGTCCCCCGGCTGCACGCCCAGCAGCAATCGTTCCAGGGTGGTCACGATCAGCACCGCGAAGCGCCCCGCCAACTGCCCGTCGCGGATCAGGGATATGCGCACCGGCCGGCTGGATTGCGGCAGGAATCGGGCGCGGATGCCGAAGATCAGCGACACCAGCACCGCGATCACCGTCAGGAAATGGCTGAGGCCGTTGGACAGGCCCAGCGGATAGATCTGGTTGCGGCAATAGAGCATGTAGTCGGCTAGGCCCGCCCCCCCCAGGAACATGCCCAGCACCGGCCGGCTTTCCGCCTGACCGTCCGACAGGGCGATCAGCTCCCGCGCCACGACATGGTCGTCGACGCCCGCCTTGGCGATCTGGACGATCCTCTCCAGCGCCTTGATCGGATCGCCATGGATGCCCAGGTCCAGCGCGATCAGGTTGGTCTTGCCGTTGGGCAGCACCGCGATCGGCGGCACGCGGCCCTTGAAATGCTCGCCCTGGTACAGTTCCGTCAGCGCCGCCTGCACCGTGCCGTCGCCGCCGTTGATGACGATGACGACGGGATCGACGCGGGCGATGGTCTGCAGCGCCCGGCCGATCTGTTCGACATGCTCCACCTCATAATGGAAGATGTCGGGATTGCTGGCGCAATAGCTGCGCACGCGCGGAAGCGTCTGCCGGTTGCCCGTGGACTTGGGATTGGACAGAAGGGCGACGCGGACCATGGCGGGGGATCACATATATTTGAGGTTGATGGTGATCTTCGTCACGCCCGGCCCCGCATAGAAGGCGGCCTTTTCGACCCCCGGCTTGCCCAGGTTGAAGATGTTGATCGACGGATTGTTGGAAAAGCCGCCGCCGTCGCGCGAAATATCCGTCTTGCCGTTGCCGTCGCGGTCGTGGCGCACGGCGATGCCGTAGCGGCCGGGCTGCGGCACCGGCATGCAGAAGCGCATGGCGCCATTGCTGGCCTTCACCGGCACGTCGATGCGGCCCAGCCATTCGCCCTTGGCCAGCCATGCGGCCTTGGTGGCGGGATAGGATTGCACGCGCACCTTGCCGGTCGAGGCGGCAAAGCCGCGCACGTCGACCAGAACCGCCGGGCCCTTGGCGTCCGCAGAGCAGCGTTCCAGGTCGTTGCCGATCTCCATACCATGGGCCAGGGCCGGCGCGACGGCGAACAACGCCCCTGCCGACATCAGACCCATTGCAACTTTGAACATGACCATCCAACTCCGTGAAGCTATAGCCGCCCGGTGACACCGGACGGCGAGCCCCTGTTCGCCCCGCAACTTGCCTGACTCGCATATGGGCGGGGTTTGCGGCCAAATCATGGTGATGGGACGACCACATAGAGAAATGCTGACCGCCACCGACAGATATCTCGCCCGCCTGATCGCCCTGCCCATGCTGGGGACGCTGGTGATCTCGGCCATGCTGCTGGTGCTCGACAAGATGCTGAGCCTGTTCGACTTCGTCGCGGCGGAGGGCGGGCCGGTCAGCGTCGTGTGGCGGATGCTGGCGAACATGATGCCCGAATATCTGTCGCTGGGCATTCCCATCGGCCTGATGCTGGGGATTTTGCTCGCCTTCCGGAAGCTGGCGCTGTCGTCGGAACTGGACGTGATGCGGGCGGTCGGCCTGTCCTACGGCCGGCTGCTGCGCGTCCCCTATATGTTTGCGATCGCGCTGGCGCTGCTGAACTTCGGCATTGTCGGCTTCGTCCAGCCGCTGTCCCGCCATGCCTATGAGGCGTTGCGGTTCGAGCTGCGGTCGGGCGCGCTGGGGGCGTCGATCAAGGTGGGCGAGTTCACCAATCTGGGCAAGCGCATGACCCTGCGGATAGAGCGCAGCCTGGACGAGGGGCGCAACCTCCAGGGCATCTTCGTGCGCGCCGTGGGCAAGGACGGGCAGACCGTGGCGGTGACGGCGGCGCAGGGCGAGTTTCTGGCGACGGACGACCCCGACACCATCATCTTCCGCCTGCGCGACGGCGTGCTGGTAAACGATGCGCCCAAGTATAAATCGCCGCGAATCCTGTCCTTTTCCAGCCACGACCTGCCCATCGACCTGCCGCAGATAGAGCGGTTTCGCGGCCGCGACGTGGATCGGGAAAAGACCATCCCCGAACTGGTGACGATCGGCCATGATCCGGCCACGCCCGAAAAGCTGCGCAATGAAATCCGCGCCAATTTCCATTTCCGCATGGTGGAGGTGGCGATGATGCTGCTGCTGCCGCTGGCCGCGCTCGCCTTCGCGATTCCACCGAAACGGTCGACTTCCGCGCTCGGCGTGTTCCTTTCCATCGTGTTCATCGTGACCTATCACAAGGTCAACGAATATGGGCAGGGCGTGGGATCGCTGGGCAGGATCGACCCGATCATCGCGCTATGGGGACCGTTCCTGCTGTTCGCGGGGCTGATCCTGTGGATGTACCATGTGATCGCGCACCGGCCCGGCGGCCAGCCGATCGCCGCGCTGGAATATGCCTTCGCCAAGATCGCCAAGCAGTTCCTGCGGCTGATCGGCCTTGTCCGCCGGCGGCGGCCGAGGGCGGAAACCCTGGCGGAAGGAGCCGCCTGACCCATGCATCAGTTCAACTTCTTCCCCTCGCGCCAGCTTGGCTGGTACATGGCGCGGCTGTTCCTGACCCGGACCTTCGCGGTTCTGGCGATGCTGGTCGCGGTGCTCCAGACGCTGGACCTGCTGGGCGAATCGGGCGACATCCTGGCCTATGCCGGCAATGGCGACGCGCAACTGTGGCATTATGTGGCCCTGCGCGCGCCGCAGATCGTGGCGCGGTTCCTGCCCTTTTCCGTGCTGCTCGGCACGCTGATCATGCTGGCCAGCCTCAACCAGAACAGCGAGATCATATCGATGAAGGCGGCGGGGCTGTCGGCGCATCAGATATTGGCGCCCCTGCTGGCCGCCGCGCTCGGCGTGGCGCTGATCAGCTATGCCTTCAACGAGCGGATCGTGGCGCGGTCGACCGCCCGGCTTTCCACCTGGCAGGCGGTGGATTACGGCCCCCTGCCCCCCGAAACCGGCGTCAAGGCCAGCCCATGGGTGCGCGACGGCAACAATCTGGTGACGGCCGCCATTGTCGCCGGGCGGGGGACGGCGGTCCAGCTCCGCAAGGTGGAGATATTCAACCGGATCAACAACACGCTGACCACCATCGTCCAGGCGCCCAGGGGCCATTATGACGCTTCGACCAGAAGCTGGGTGTTGGAGGATGCGCGGCAGTTCGACGTGGCGCGGGGGACGGAACGGCAGATCGGCACCGTCCGCTTCGGCCGCGACATAAGGCCCGATCAGTTCACCCTGGCGAAGGTCGATCCGGACGCGCTCACCTTCAGCCAGTTGCAGGCGGCGATCAGCGACCTGCACGACGCCGGCCGCCCCACGGCCGAACTGGAGGGCAGCCTCTGGCACAAGCTGTCGGGGCCTTTGTCGGCCCTGCTGATGCCGATTTTGGGTTCCGTGGCCGCCTTCGGCCTGGCGCGGTCGGGGCAGTTGTTCGTGCGCGCCGTGTTGGGGATGGCGTTGGGCTTCGCCTATTTCGTGGCGGACAATTTCTCGCTCGCCATGGGCAATCTGGGGGCCTATCCGCCCTTTCTGGCGGCCTGGGCGCCGTTCCTGCTGTTCCTGCTGGTGGGCGAAACGGTGCTGTTCCGGACGGAAGAATAGTAGCTCGACTCCTCCGCGCTCCTGCGGAGGCGCTCATGAGAGCCCAGGCGTTGTTTCCGAAACGGCGGAACTGGGTTCCTGCCTTCGCAGGAGCACATTTGGAGTTAGCGCTTCCCCATCGTCGAACGCGCTATCTTCCCGACCAGCGGCCACATGCCGGGGTAATTGCCCCGATGATAGGGCGAATCGCTCACCAGCGTTGCGACCAGCCGCTTATGCGCCTCGCCCAGCGCATGATAGGGCACACTCGGCAGCAGGTGGTGCAACGCGTGATAGCGCAGGCCCACCGGCGCCCAGATCGCCGCGAAGGGCGATGGCGGCGGCACATTCACCGAATCCAGATATTGCGCGGTGACGGTCATCGCATCGCCCTCATTTTCCCAGAGATGCGCGACCAGCGTGCGAAGCTGGTTGATGACGGTCATGCCAGAATGCACCGCCATATAGGTGAGCAGCGGCTTCCAGCCGAAGGCGAAGATGCTGCCGACCAGCGCCAGCGCGAACAGGCTGGCGCCCGCTTCCTGCCAGGCCCATTGGCGGGCGAAATCCCCCTCCGGCGCGCGGCGGCGATAGGCGGGGTTGATGGAAAGCGCGGAAAATTCCGCCACGATCCTTCGCCGCAGCGGCGGGACGACCAGGCCGAGCGGCGTCAGCAGGCCGAAGCGCAGGATCAGGCCGACGGGGGCCAGCGACGCCACCAGGATGAACAAGGGCAGCGACCAGGGCTTCATCAGCGCCAGCGGCAGATATTCCGGATCGCTCGCCGTGCCGTAGCGGGTGCGGGCATGATGCTGCGTATGCACTTCCTCATACATGAAGCTGGGGATCATCAGCGGAATGCCGACGATCAGGTTCCAGCCGAAGCGGAAGCCGGGCAGCGCGCCCTTGCGGATATGGGTCAGTTCATGGATGAAGCTCGCGGCGCGGTAGAGCGCCAGCATCGCCGCCAGTCCGAACGCCAGCATGAGCGCGCTATTGTCGGTCAGGATCGCCCCGGCCAGCGCCGCATAGCCGACAATGGCCGAAGCCAGCATGTCGGGCCAATAGATGGCGGGCCGCGCCGTCGACAGTTCGCGGGTCAGGTCGGCCGCCGCGCGCAGCATCGCCGCATCGTCGGGGATCGCGCTTCGCGTCCGCGACGCGGCTGCAATAAGGGGATCGTGCACAGTCATACCGTGGTTCCTAAAGGGTAAATGCGCTGCAATTGGGGCAGCAACATGACGATTTCGTCATCCCGATCCGATCCGTTCATGTCCCGATTGACATTCCCGAAACAAGCGACGATCCGTCCTGATCCAACTCCCCTGCTCTTGCGAAAGCTCCCTCCGCCGTGGCCAATAACGAACTGGTGATCACCCCCGTCATGTCCAAGGCTGACCGCAAGGCTTTCGTGGACCTGCCCTGGCGGCTTTATGCCGACGATCCCCATTGGGTGCCGCCGCTGAAGGATGAGGTCTACAGCCTGATCACGCCGGGCAAGAACCCCTTTTTCGGTCATGCGGAGGCGCAATATTTCCTGACGCGCCGGGGCGGCAGGGTGGTCGGGCGCGTGTCGGCCCACCTCGATCATCTGGCGCTGGCCCAGCCCGCCGAACAGGGCATGGGACCGGGCACGGGCAATTTCGGCCTGTTCGAGGCGGAGGACGCCGAAACCGGCGCGGCATTGATTGCGACGGCGGAGGGATGGCTGCGCGCCAAGGGCATGACCCGCGCCCTGGGTCCGATCTCGCTGTCCATATGGGAGGAGCCGGGGCTGCTGATACAGGGCTTCGACCACAGGCCGACGGTGATGATGGGCCATGCCAGGCCAGAATATCAGGCCATGGTCGAAGGCGCGGGCTATAGCCCGGTCAAGCAGCTCAAAACCTATGAACTGGACATCACCCAGCCCTTCCCGCCGCTGATCCAGCGCATCGTCCAGTCGGGCGAGAAGAATGAACGCATCCGCATCCGCAAGGTCGACAAGTCGAAATTCGACAGCGAGGCGGCGATCATCCTGGCCATATTGAACGACGCCTGGGGCAATAATTGGGGTTTCGTGCCGATCACCGACGAGGAAGTCGCGCATTTCGGCAAGCAGTTGAAGCCCATCGTGTTCAACGACCTGATCATGATCGCGGAACTGGAAGGGGAGCCGGTGGCGTTCATGATGACGCTGCCCGACCTCAATGAGGCGATAGCGCCGCTCAACGGCTCGCTCTTCCCCTTCGGCTGGGCGAAGCTGCTCTGGTGGCTGCGCAAGCCCCAGGTGCGGACCATGCGGGTGCCGCTGATGGGCGTGGTGCAGCGGCTGCAATCGTCGCGCCTGGCGAGCCAGCTCGCCTTCATGATGATCGAATATATCCGCCGCGCCGCCATCGCCAATTATGGCGCGACCAGGGGCGAGATCGGCTGGGTGCTGGACGACAATCAGGGCATGAACGCCATCGCCGACGCCATCGAGAGCAAGGTGAACAAGGTCTATCAGGTTTATGAGAAGGCGCTTTAGGGCGTGTAGGGATTCAGTCCATGGCGGGCTGCAAATAGCGGCTTTCTGCGCTTCCGGTGCTCACGTACTGAAGTACGCTGCGTCGAAACGAGTCACGCGCCTCGTTTCGAGGTTCTCGAAATCCACTATTTTCGCCGCGCCCTGAACTGAATCCCCACACACCCTAGTCGGCGGTCGAATTCGGAATTTACCGGCTGGTCGATTTGCGTGGTTAGCGGACCTCTCCTATTCCTCCCCATCGGGAGATGGGGAGGGGGACCATGCGAAGCATGGTGGAGGGGAAATGGCGCGACCTTCGAATTTCCCCTCCACCAGCCTACGGCTGGTCCCCCTCCCTACGCTTCGCGGAGGGAGGATTTCAACGTCCGCTATCGGCCATTTCCGGGCAATTAAATCGTCTCGCTCAGGGCACGGCCACATCCACCGCTCCCGGCGCGATCCTGATTGTCGCGGGCGTCTTCGCCAGCACCTCGCCGTCGATGGAGATGCGCTGCGGCGGCACCGTTTCGATCCGGAAAGCCTTGCCGCGAAACTCCTCCGTCTGCGCGTCCCGGTCGCGCAGCTTGAAGAATTTGGCGTACCAGTCCCAGGCGAGCCGCACATGGCTGCGGCCCACCACCGCCTGGACCACGATTTCCCCCGTGTCCACAGCGGCCTGGTCGGACAGTTCCACCCCGCCATGATAGGGGCCATTGAGGATGCGCACCTCCGTCGCCCACATCCGGCGCTGCCTGACCCCATCGTCCAGCATCAGCCGGAAAGCGCGAAACCCTATGGAGCATTTGACCGCCCAGAGCAGATAGCCGATCCGTCCCAGATAGCGCTTCAGCTTGTGCGGCACCGTCTCCCCGATCCGGGGCGACAGGCCCAGCGAGGCCGCATTCACGAAATAGTCCCGGTCGATCATGCCCAGGTCGATGCGCCGCCGCCGGCCGCTGGATATGGCCGCCACCGCCCCCTCCAGGTCAAGCGGTATGCCCAGGGTGCGCGCAAAACTGTTCGCCGTGCCCAGCGGCAACACGCCGAAGACGCAATCCTTGCCCACCAGTTCGTCGACCGTCCCGGAAAGCGATCCGTCGCCGCCGCCGACGATCACCATCGGCGCGCCGTCCGCGACGGCATCGCGCACCGTTTCCTGCAATCGTTCCGGCTCCCTCACCGCATGCGCGGCGATCAGGCGCAGCCCCGCTTCCTCCAGCCTGGCCCTGGCGTCCTTGAACAGGGCCTCCCCCCGGCGGGAATGCACATTGACGATCAGCACCGCCTCACGGGGCAGATCCTTGGCGGGCGGCGATGTCGTTCCCATGCCTCAACAACACGCAACTGCGCCGCAAGGTCCGAAACCATAAAGCGGCTTGCCCGTTCATGGGTGATGGCCCGCATCGCTCATCTGTCGGACGTCCATTTCGGCGCCCATGATCCCCGCATCGTCGCCGCCACCGAAGCCTGGCTGCAACGGCATCGCCCGGACCTGGTGGTCATCAGCGGCGACTTCACCCAGCGCGCAAGGCCCGAACAGTTCCGGCAAGCCGCCGCCTGGCTCAACCGGCTGCGTGCGGCGGGCATGGAATTGCTGGTCGTTCCGGGCAATCACGACGTTCCGCTCTATGATCTTGCGCGCCGCTTCGGGGCGCCGCTGCGGCGGTACAAGCGCTATATCAGCAATGACCTCTGCCCCTTTTTCGAGGATGACGCGGTCGCGATACTGGGCCTCAACACGGCGCGGTCGCTGACGATCAAGGATGGGCGGATCAACCATGACCAGATGGACATGCTTCGCGCCAGCTTCGCGTCGGTCGCGCCGGAAAAGACGCGCATCCTCGTCACCCATCACCCCCTTTTCGCCATGCCGATCGGCAAGGGCGGGGAATTGAGCGAGGCCGTCGGACGGCATGAGGACGCCGTGCGCGCGGCGGCCGAGGCAGGCATCCACATCGCGCTGGCCGGCCATTTCCACCGCACCTATGCGGAGGCGGCGGACAGGATGGTGGCCCATGCCGGCGGCGCGCTGGTGATCCAGGCGGGAACGGCGACCTCCACCCGCCTCCGCAATGCCGAGCCGCAGAGCTTCAACTGGCTGCACGTCCACCGCCATGACGAGATCGAATTGCAGGTGGTGGTCTGGGACGGCGCCAGTTTCCAGCGCGGGCATCATGTCGCTTATTTCCGCCAGGGGGGCGCGTGGATCGGACAGGACATGGCCGATCCCGCGGCCTTGCCGGGCATCAAGGTGGCGGAGGCGGCGAAGGGGTGAAGGGTGGTTCGCCGCCATTCCCCCTCCCGCAGGCGGGAGGGGGTTAGGGGGTGGGCGCGACCCCGGACTTGATCCGGGGGAGCTTCCGCCTTCTCGGTTAGGGAAGGACGCCGCCGGCCCCTCCCGTCTACGGGAGGGGAGAAAAATGTCGTCAAAGCAGGTTACGACAATTCCACCCAGGTCGGGGCATGGTCGCTCGCCTTTTCCCGCCCTCGGAAATCCTTGTCGACCTGCGCGTCGATCAGCCGGTCGGCGGCGGCGGGACTGAGCAGCAGGTGATCGATCCGGAACCCCGCGTCGCGCGGCCAGGCGTTCATCTGATAGTCCCAATAGGTCCATACCCCGCCCGCCGGATGCCGGGAAGCGATGGCGTCGGTCCATCCGTCACCCAACAGGCGGCGATAGGCGGCGCGGCTTTCGGGCTGCATCAGCGCGTCTTCGGCCATCGCCTTGACCGAATAGACGTCCCTGTCGCGCGGAATGACGTTGTAATCGCCTGCCAGGATCGCCGGCACTTCCTCCGCCCAGATTTGCGCGGCGCGGTCGCGCAGGCGCTTCATCCAGCGCAGCTTGTAGTCGAATTTCGGCCCCGGCTGCGGATTGCCGTTGGGCAGGTAGATGCTGGCGACGCGCAGCCCCTTCACATCGGCTTCCAGATAGCGGCTATGCTCGTCCTCCGGCTCCCCCTCCAGGCCCCGGCGGACCTCCACCGGCGTCTCTCCCCGCGCCAGTATCGCAACCCCGTTGAACCCCTTTTGCCCGTGCCAGATCGCGCCATAGCCGACATCCTCAATATCCCTGACCGGGAATGTGTCGTCGGATGTCTTGATCTCCTGCAGGCAGGCGATGTCGGGGCGCGTCTCGTCCAGCCACTCCAGCAGGCGCGGCAGGCGCGCCTTGATCCCGTTGATGTTGAAGGTGGCGATGCGCATGGCCGAAATCTCCCTGCGCGCATCCCTAAAGAGGAGAGACCCCCTCCGACAAGGGCGGGACAGATTTTAAATCGAAAAGCTGGTGCCGCATCCGCAACCGGCGGTGGCGTTGGGGTTCGTGACCTTGAACGCCTTGCCGCCCAGATCGGAGACGAAATCGACCGCCGATCCGCGCACCAGATCGATGCTGACATCGTCCACCACCAGCGTCACGCCGTCGCGCTCGACCATGATGTCGTCCGCCTCCACCGCTTCGGCCAGGCCGAAGCGATATTGGAAGCCCGAACAGCCGCCGCCTTCGACAGCCAGGCGCAGGATGGCGGGCTTGCCCTGCTTGGCGGCTATGGCGGCCACGCGGGCAGCGGCGGAGGATGTGAGATCGATGTCGGTCATCGCGCTTAAATAGGATCAAGCAAAAGGCCCGACAAGCTCTCGCCTGCCGGGCCTTGGGAAAGAGACATCGGCCGGCTCAGTCCGCCGCCTTTTCCTGGGCCTTGGTCGGGCCGCCGATGGCGATCGGCGGCTTGGTGTTCATCGCCACCAGATAGTCGGGTCCGGCGACGAAGGGGATCGGGTTGATCGCCTGGCCATCGACGCGCACTTCATAATGCAGATGGCTGCCCGTCGAGCGGCCGGTCGAGCCCATGAGGCCGATCAACTGGCCGCGATGGACATAGCTGTTGGGGGAGACCAGCAGCTTCGACATATGGCCGTAGCGCGTTTCCATGCCGCCGCCATGCGAAATCTGGACCAGGTTGCCATAGCCGCTGGCCCATCCGGCGCGGCTGACGATGCCGTCGGCGGTCGCGTAGATCCTGGTGCCCGTGGGACCGGGGATATCGATGCCCTTGTGCATCCGGGCGCCGCCGTTGAAGGGGTCGGAACGAACGCCGAAATTGGAGGTCAGGGAAAGTTTCTCGACCGGACGGCCGGAGGGGATGTAATTGGCCGACTTCGCCTGGCCGTCGAGCCGCTGGAGGCTGGAGAAGAGGTTGGAAAAGCCGACATCGGCCGGGCCGAGCGCGCCGGTGTTGATTTCCGACGCATCGCCATAGGGATCGTCCTCGTCCGCCTTGGCCTGGGCCGGGACGGCGGCGCAGAGCGCGCCTGCCATGCCCATCGCTCCGGCAATTTTAAGTGCAGAACGGAACCATCGCGCAACGCGCGCATTTTCAAACTGTAGAACCAACATGCCGACCCCGACTCTCGACCGGAGGCTTTGCGCCCCTCGGCCTATCCCCACGTTTACAAAATGCGGCTGATGCCGCCACCCGCTGTCCGCAAGAGGACATGTCGCGGCTCATTGTGCAAGCGGAGTGTAAAATTCCCGCGTTAAACCGGCTTGTCGGCGCGCCGAGTCGTTGAACGGCGGCTTCAACGCCCCCCGAAAGTGGCGTTTCACAAGGATTTGGTAATGATTTGCGGGGTTCAGCCCCATTCGCTTCGTCGCATGGCCGAACCATGTCGTCCCGGCGGAGACGTGGCGGATTTCATCGGTCATGATCCGCTGCAACATGCGCGCCGACGCTTCGTCCCCCGCGTCCCGGAAGCGGACGATGGTGGCGGGCGTGATGTCCAGCGCCCGCGCCTCCAGCACCATCGGCACGATGGCCAGGCGGGCGAGCGCATCATGCGCCGTCTCGCTCGCCGCCTGCCACAGCCCGTCATGCGCCGGCAGGGCGCCGTAATGGCTGCCGAACTGCCGCAGCCGCCGGTCGAGCAGCGCGAAATGCATCGCCTCGTCAGCGCCCACCCGCATCCATTCGCCGGTGAATTCCGGCGGGAATTCCGCCCCGAACCGCCCGATCAGGTCGAAGGCGAGGTCGATGGCCACGAATTCGATATGGGCCAGCGCGTGCAGCATCGCGATCCGCGCCCGTTCCGAACCGATCCTGCCGCGCTTGGGCATGCGGTTGGGCGGCAGCAGTTCGGGCAGTTCGGGGCGCGCGGGCCGTTCCGGCATGACGGCGTCGAAACGATGCGCCAGCCGCCCCAGCCGCCAGTTCCGCGCCGCCGCCCGCGCCGCCATCAGCTTGGCCAGCGGATCGGGGGTCAGCAGCACATGGGCGCATGCCGCGCCGACGCTGTCGATGGAAACGGGCAGCGTCAAAGGCCCTGTCCGGCCTCCAGCACTTCGGCGGCGTGCCCCTTGACCTTCACCTTGGGCCAGGCGCGCAGGATCTTCCCATCGGCGCCGACCAGGAAGGTCGCCCGCTCGATCCCCATATATTTGCGGCCATAGAGCGACTTTTCGACCCAGGTGCCGAAGGCTTCGCACATCGCGCCCGTCTCGTCGGAGGCGAGCGTGACGGCGAGGCCATATTTCTCCGCGAATTTCTTGAGCCTGGCCGGCTTGTCCTTCGATATGCCGACGACCGGCATGCCCAACGCCGCGAATTCGGCCGCCAGCGCCGTGAAATCCCTGGCTTCGCTGGTGCAGCCGGGCGTGTCCGCCTTGGGATAGAAATAGACGACCAGCGGCTTGCCCCTGTAGCGCGCCAGGGTGAAATCCGCGCCGTCCGCATCCTTCAGCGTCACTTCCGGCACGGCATCGCCCACGTCCAGCATCGTCATTCCTCCTTGAAGGGCGCGGCCAGCGCCGCCCATGCGTCACCCACCCTTTGCCGGGCCTCGCCGTAGCTTTCAAGCAGCGCATCCCAGCTTTCGACGCCGCAAGCCCGCGCCACCAGAGGCCGCGTGGCGTGCGGAGGCTCGGTCGATTTCGGCGAAACCAGGCGGGAAACGACGAGAAAGCGGGTGATGAGATCGTGGGCCGGGATCAATTCGCCCGGCAGGTGGCCGGCCGCCGCCAGTTGCTCCAGCGCGGCGCGCAAATCCGGGTCGAACGCCATATTATGACGGAACTGGGTGACGTGGATCAGGAATTCCAGGTCGACCAGCCCGCCCGGCACCAGCTTCACGTCCAGATCGCTTGCGGGCGGCTTGTGCCGGGCGATGTCGCCGCGCATCTTCACCGCATGGCGCGCCAGCTCGTTGAAATCGCGCGGTCGCTCCAGCGTCTCGGTCAGGATCGCCCCCAGCGCCGCCCGCGCCGCGTCGGATCCGAAGACCGGGCGGGCGCGGGTGAGCGCCAGATGCTCCCAGGTCCAGGCCTCCTCCCGCTGGTAGCGGGCGAAGCTGTCGAGGCTGACCGCCAGCAGGCCTTGCGCGCCGGAGGGGCGAAGGCGGGTGTCGACCTCGTACAGCGGCCCCGCCGCCGTTTGCACCGACAGGGCATTGGTGATGCGCTGGCCGAGCCGGTTGAAATATTGCGTCGCGCCCAGCGGCTTCGCCCCATCGGATTCGGTTTCGAAGCTGCCGGTGAAGAGATAGACGAGGTCGAGGTCGGACGCATGGGTCAGCACCCCGCCGCCCAGCCTGCCCAGCGCCAGGATCACCATCTCGCCGCCCGGCACCTTTCCATGGGCGCGCTCGAACTCCGCGACGGTGGCGGCCGTGAGCGCCTCGATCGCGGCTTCGGCGACGCGGCTATAGCCCCGGCCCGCCTCCAGCGGATCGCCGCCCCGGATGATCTGCGCGCCCAGGGCGAAGCGGCGGTCGTTCACCCGCTGGCGCACCCGGTCCAGCAGCGCCTGATAATCCTCCCCCTCCTCCAGCCGTGCGAACTGGGCGGCCAATATCCCGACAGGCGGCGGCGGGTCGAATGCGGAGGTGTCGATCAGCCCGTCGAGCAGTTCCGCTCGCCGCCCCAGCGCGTCGGCCAGCGTCGGCGCATGGCTCAGCAGTTCGGCCAGCAGTTCCACAAGGCCGGGGCGCGCCGCCAGCAGCTTGAAGAAGTTGATCGCGCTCGGCAGCCGCCCGATCAGGTCGTCCAGCCGGTTGAGCGCCCGCGCCGGATCGGGCGCCGCCGCCAGCGTGCGCATCAGCCCCGGCAGCAATTGCTCCAGCGCCTCCCGCGACGCGCCGCTGCGCAGCGCCCGGACCGCGCCCGAACGCCAGCGCGCTATCCGCGCCAGCGGCGTTTCCGGATCGGCAAAGCCCAGTTCGGCAAGCTGCGCCTTCAATCGATCCTCGTCCAGCGACAACGATTCGCCGGGAGCCGCCGGGGTCAGCCGGTCGTAATTGCCGCCCACCCACCGCACATGCGGGCGCAGCAGGTCGAGCAGCGCTCCGCCATGCTCCAGCCCGTGCAGGCGCGCGACATTGTCCATCGCCTCGGCCGACTTGGGCAGTTCATGGGTCTGGCGATCCTCCACCATCTGCAATCGATGCTCGACGGTGCGGAAGAGGACATAGGCTTCGTCCAGCTTCGCGGCGACCTCCGCTTCGAACACGCCCGCCGCCGCCAGGGCGCGCAAGGCCTCACGCGTATTGCCCGACCGCAGCGAGGGATCGCGCCCGCCATGGATAAGCTGGTGCACCTGCGCGAAGAATTCGACCTCCCTTATGCCGCCGCGTCCGCGCTTGAGGTCATATCCCGGCCCGAAGGCCTGCCCCTGCGAATAATGGTCGCGGATGCGGCGCGAAATGTCGGTGATCGCGTCGATGGCTCCGAAATCCAGGCTGCGCCGCCAGACGAAGGGGCGGATCGCCTGCATGAAATAATCGCCGAGCGCCAGGTCGCCCGCCGCCGGCCGCGCCCGGATGAACGCCGCCTGCTCCCAGCCGAGCGCGGTCGATTCATAATAGCCGATCGCCGCTTCCACCGGCAGGGCGATCGGCGTCGCCTCCGGAGAGGGGCGCAGGCGAAGGTCGACGCGGAACACATAGCCGTCGCCGTCGCGGGCATTCAGCAGTTCGCTGACCCGCCGGCCGATGCGCACGGCCGCGTCCGCCGGATCTTCCCGCTCGCCATGGGGCAGCGTCCTGGGATCGTAGAGCAGGATCGGGTCGATGTCCGATGAATAGTTCAGTTCCCGGCTGCCATGCTTGCCCAGCGCCAGCACGACGAAACCGCGCTTCTCCGCGTCTGGATAGCGCTCCGCCATGGCGGCGGCCAGCGCCTCCTCCAGGGCCTGGTCGGCAAAGTCCGACAGGGTGCGCGTGACCCGGTCCAGCCCCCAGGCGCCCGCCAGATCGGCGGCGGCCGTCACCAGCGCCACCGCGCCGCGCCTGCGCCTCAGCGACCGGGCGATGCCGTCATCGGGCGCCGCCGCCCGCTGCGCGGCGGCCCAGGCGCCCTCGAAGTCCCCGCTCCCGACCAGATCGGCGACATCCGGAAAGCGATCCCATTGCCGGGCCAGGAAGGGCGAATGCGCCCTGATCCTCGCCGCGACCGCCAGACGGTCCGTCACCATGAATCTCCCATAATGGAGCCGATATTGCGTGCCATCGTGACGAACGCCAGAAACTTTTGCGCGGCTGGGCAGTTATTCCACCATGGAAATGCAACGAAAACCCTTTAGCCGGTCGGCCCGGGTTCAGGACGGCGCGATCCGCCGCGTCCTGAACATCGGCGTGCCGCAGCCCTATGAGGGCATCGGCAATGCGTTGCGTTCGACCTTCCGCGCAGGCGGCGGGACAGTTCCCGACGACATGCTCGACCTTCTGGCGAAACTGGACGAACATTAGACGGCGTTGATGCTGAGTGACCTGGGTGTTTGCCGTCATTCCCCCATTCGTCACCCCTCCCCCTATTCGTCACCCCGGACTTGATCCGGGGTCCCGCTGTCTTGGACGAGGCGCGGCACTCAGACAAGAAAGCGGGACCCCGGGTCAAGCCCGGGGTGACGGGAAACTAATGACCGCAACTGGCCAATTCCCGAAATCACGGAATGTCCCCGTCCGAGGCAGCATCGACGCCCTCAGCCCGTTCGCAAAGGGTAATCATGGAAAATCCTCATTCCTCCGGCCTCCTGCCGAGCGCAGCAGCAGGTCGTCCGTCACCGTCATGGTGAAGATGGGATCGGCGTCGGCCGGCACTTCTGCGATGGCGTCGACGAAGGCGGCGCGGGTTTCGGGGTCGTCATAGACCATCTTCCGGTCGAACGCCGCGCGCCAGGTCGCCTCGTCCGGCCATTCGGCATAGCCCACGAAGCGGCCGTCGGCATCCCGGTGCAGGCGCGAACCGTAGCTGCCATATTTCTCGCGGATCAGGTCGGTTCCCCGGCGCCAGGCCTTGCGGAACTGATCCTCCTTGCCGGGGTGGACGCGCCACCAATAGACCGCAACGAACATCGGCTCTCTCCTTTGGGAAGAGAATGAACCGCCCGGCCAGGAGTTGCGACGGAAAAGATACGCCACTGCGCTCCTGCGCAGGCAGGAGCGCAGTTCAAATGCCGGAATTACAGAACCGACTGCCCGGTCTTTTCCCAATCCGCCAGGAAGCCGGCAATGCCCTTTTCGGTCAGCACATGGTTGAACAGCGCCTTGATGACGGAGGGCGGTGCGGTCATCACGTCGGCGCCGATCTTCGCGCTTTCCAGCACATGGATCGGGTGGCGGACGCTGGCGACCAGGATTTCGGTGGCGAAGGCATAATTGTCGTAGATCAGGCGGATGTCCTCGATCAGCTTCATGCCGTCGAAGCCATTGTCGTCATGCCGCCCGACGAAGGGCGAGATGAAGGTCGCGCCCGCCTTCGCCGCCAGCAGCGCCTGGTTGGCGGAGAAGCAGAGGGTGACGTTCACCATCACGCCCTCGCCCGTCAGCGCCTTGCAGGTCTTCAGGCCGTCGATGGTCAGCGGCACCTTGATGCAGACATTGTCGGCGATCTTCCGCAGGACGGCGGCTTCCTTCATCATCGTCTCATGGTCGAGCGCGACGACCTCCGCCGAGACCGGGCCATCCACGATGCCGCAGATTTCCTCCACCACTTCCAGGAACTTGCGTCCCGACTTGTGGATCAGCGAGGGGTTGGTGGTCACGCCGTCGAGCAGGCCGGTGGCGGCAAGGTCGCGGATTTCGTTGGTGTCGGCGGTGTCGACAAAGAACTTCATGGGGTCTGCTCCGGCGGAGGAAAGGTCGAATCGCCTTCCCTTTAGCCGCTCCCTGACGGATTAGCCATTATTGCCGGACGCAGCCCCTTTACCTGCCGCACGGCGCGACATTATGACGGCGGCACCTTTCCAAAGGACCGATCCATGCTCCGCCGCCAGCGTCCCCGCCACATATCGGACGCGCTGATCCCCCTCGGCCTGCTGGCCGCCCCGCCCGCCCTTGCCGCCAACCCGGAAAAGCAGTTCTGGATGACCGAATCGCTGGTCGTGCAGGCAAGCGATGCGGACATCGTGTCGCTCGACCTCAGCCAGCGTTTCCGCAAGGCCTCCTCCAATGGCGAGCAGCAGACGGTGCGCGTCCTGATCGACCATCGCATTGCAAAGGCGATGCAGGTCGGCGGCGGGCTAGCCTATTTCCGGTCCGGGCCGGAACAGGAGATGCGGCTGTTCCAGCAGGTGACGCTGACGAAAGGCGTCTGGATGAGCCGTACCCGGATCGAGCAGCGCTTCTTCGATACGGCCGACGGGGCAAGCTGGCGGCTGCGACAGCGGGCGCAGGCTTCGGTGCCGCTCGACGCGGCGAAGCGGTGGACGCTGATCGCGGCGGCAGAATTCATGTTCCACCTGAACCGCGCCCGCCCCGGCGACAGGCTGGGCCTTGCCGTCCTGCGCAACCAGATCGGCCTGCGCCATCCGATCGGCAAGGCGCTGGACGCGCAACTGCTCTACATGCGGCAGCAGACATTCCGCGACGGCCGCCCCGATGCGGTGGCGCACATCCCCTGGCTGACATTGAGCTGGAAGATCTGACGCTTCTGCCTTGCCTCGCCCGCCCCTGCCATTAGGGAAGGGGCCATGAGTTCGCGCGCCCGTGTCATCCTGCTGAACGCCGCCCTGGGGCCGCTGGACTATCGCGTGCCGCATGGGATGAGCGTGCAGCCCGGCAGCATCGTCGTCGCGCCGCTGGGCCCGCGCCAGATCGTCGGCGTGGTGTGGGACGAGGACAGCTTTCCCGAAATCGAGACCGTGGGCGACAACCGCCTGCGCAACATCGTGGGGCCGGTCGACGCGCCGCCGGTGCCCGAAACGCTGCGCCGCCTGATCGAATGGACGGCGGACTATTATCTCGCCCCCATCGCCGCCGTGCTGCGCATGACGCTGGCTTCCATGGCGGCGCTGGAGGGCGCGCGCACCGTCATCGAATATCGCGCCACGGGCGACCTTCCCGACCGCATGACCGAACAGCGCGCGCAGGCCATGGAGCGCATCGGGGAACGGCAGGGGCTGATCCGCGAACTGGCGCTGATCGGCGGGGTCAGCGACGCGGTGATCCGCGGCCTCGTCAAGGCGGGCGCGTTCGAGGCGGTGGAGGTGAGCGTCGACACGCCCTTCCCCATGCCGAATCCCGACCATGCCCCGCCGCTGCTGTCCGACAAGCAGCGTGCGGCCGCCGACCAGTTCATCGCCGCGGTCAGGGAACGGACCTTCGCCCCCTTCCTGCTCGACGGCGTGACCGGATCGGGCAAGACGGAGGTCTATTTCGAGGCGATAGCCGCCGCCGTCCGGGAGGGGCGGCAGGTGCTGGTGCTGCTCCCTGAAATCGCGCTGACCGAGCCGTTTCTGGAGCGTTTCGAAAAGCGCTTCGGCACGGTCCCCGTCAACTGGCACAGCGGCCTGCGCCAGAGCGAGCGGCGGCGCGCCTGGCGGGCCATCGCGGCGGGCGAGGCGTCGGTGGTGGTCGGGGCGCGCTCCGCCCTGTTCCTGCCCTATCCCAATCTGGGCCTGATCGTGGTCGACGAAGCGCATGAGGCCAGCTTCAAGCAGGAGGACGGGGTCCATTATCACGCCCGCGACGTGGCGGTGATGCGCGGCCTGATCGAGAAATTCCCCGTCATCCTCGCTTCCGCCACGCCCGCCATAGAGACGCGGCATCAGGTGGAACTGGGCCGTTACAAGGAGATCAAGCTCCCCTCCCGCTTCGGCGGCGCGACAATGCCGGAGATCGAGGGCATCAACCTGCTGACCGACCCGCCGGATCGGGGGCGGTGGATCGCCCCCCCGCTGGTCCGCGCCATCGACGAGACCATGGGAAAGGGCGAGCAGAGCCTGCTCTTCCTCAACCGCCGGGGCTATGCGCCGCTGACGCTGTGCCGCCATTGCGGATACCGTTTCCAATGCCCCAATTGCACCGCCTGGATGGTCGAGCATCGGCTGACCCACCGCCTCGCCTGCCATCATTGCGGCCATGTCGTTCCCGCCCCCCGCTTCTGCCCGGAATGCAAGGAGAAGGACAGCCTGGTCGCCTGCGGCCCCGGCGTGGAGCGGATCGCGGACGAGGTGAAGGCGCTCTGGCCGCAGGCGCGCACCGCCATCGTCACCTCCGACACGCTCTGGTCCCCCGCCAAGGTCGCGGAATTCGTGAAGTCGGTGGAGGCGGGCGCGGTCGACATCATCATCGGCACCCAACTCGTCACCAAGGGCTATCATTTCCCCAACCTGACGCTGGTGGGGGTGATCGACGCCGATCTGGGGCTGGAGGGCGGCGACCTGCGCGCGTCGGAACGCACCTTCCAGCAGATCGTGCAGGTGGCGGGCCGCGCCGGGCGAGGGCAGAAGCCGGGCCGCGTCTTCATCCAGACCCGCATGCCGGACGCGGAGGTGATCCAGGCCCTGATCGCGGGCGATTCGGAGCGCTTCTACGAAGTGGAGACGGAAAATCGCCGCCGCGCCAACGCCCCGCCCTTCGGCCGCTTCGCCGCGATCATCGTGTCCAGCGAGGATGCCGACGAAGCCGCAGAGGTCGCCCGGCTGATCGGCAAATCCGCTCCGCTGATCGAGGGGATGCGCGTCTTTGGCCCGGCCCCGGCGCCGCTGTCGGTGCTGCGCGGTCGGCATCGCCATCGCCTGCTGATCCACGCCGCCCGGCAGGTCGACGTGCAGCAGGCCATAAGCGAATGGCTGGGCAATCTCACCTGGAAATCCGGCACGCGGGTCGCGGTCGACGTCGACCCCTACAGCTTCATGTGATCAGGGCGCGGCCGAGGCACCCTTCTTCGCCGCCTCCGCATCATACTGCTTCTTGAGCTCCAGCGCCGAGTCGCGCATGCCCGACGGGTGCGGCGAATAGGCCAGCGGATCGAGCAGGCGGGACGCGGCGGCATATTCCCCCCGGAATGCGAGCGCCTGCACATAGGCCATGCGATATTCCGGCCGTTGCGGCAGCAGCACATAGGCCTTGGCCAGCCCGTCATAGCCGATCTCCGGCATCGGCCCGCCCTTCATCGCATGATAGCGGTAGAAGAGCGTCAGCGGCACCGGGTCTTCGGTATCGGCCCGGTTCGCCTTGACAATGGCGGTCCGGGCGGCCTTCCAATCCTCCTCCCGCCCGTCGTCCTGCGCCCGTTCCAGCAGCACGCGCGCCCGGCTGCTATAGGCCCGCGACAGGCCGGGATCGAGAGCGATGGCCCGGTCGGCGTCCGCCAGCGACGCATCCTTTTCCTCGGCCTTCCACTCCGCCTCCGCCAGCAGCGCGGCGGCATAGGCGCTGGACGGGAATTTGGCGGCGGTGGCGCGGATCGCGCTGACGATCTCCGGCAGTTCCTCCGCTGTGGGACGATGCATCAGCCGCAATTCATCCTCGACCAGCGCGCCCCGCGCCGCATCGACCGGCCCGATGGCGATCTCCCCCACCGTCACCGCCTGGGGGATGAGTTTCGACGCCGCCAGCGGACGGCGCATATAGGCCTTCAGATCCTTTTCCAGCCCGTCGATGCCCCCGGCGAAATAACCGTCCAGCTTCATGTCCGGCACCCCGGCGGTCAGATCCTTCAGATAATGGCTGATTTCCGCCCGCCGGTCGGCCTTATACTGGTAATAATGGGTGAGCAGCCAGGCCGTGCCATAATAGCGGTCCCCGTCCCGCAGCCCCAGCCCGTCGGTGTCGCGGACGAACAGATTCTTCAGCGGATAGGGCGAATCCTGCACCAAAGTGGGCGCCCGCGCCATGGGTATGAGGCCGAACTGGATCGACCCGTCCTTGGGGAATTTCACGATGGAGAAGAATTCGGCGAAGCCCTCCACATACCAGGCGGGATAGGCGGCGGGAAAATGGTGCAGCATGAAATGATGGGTATATTCGTGGAACAATATGTCCTCCGCCCCCATATCATATTCGCTGGCCTTCATGCCCCGCGCCAGCACGGCATAGGCGAAGCGGTCCGATGTGGTGTAGAAGCCGCCGATGTTGGCATTGCGCGTCAGCGCCCTCACCTTGGCGTCGTTGGACAGCAGGTAGACATGGACGGGGCTGCCCGCCTCCGGATCGGTGATGCCGGTGACGTGGCGCAGCAGGCCGTCGAACTTCTCCAGCTTTTCGGCAAATTCGCGCAGCTTGCTCTCGCTGCCGTCGCTCATGATGGTGAAATGGCGGCTCTTCGCCTGCAACCATGCCGCCTGCGCCGTGCCCGGAAGCAGCGTCAGTGCACCCGCCAGGGCCAGCAGCCCCTTCAAACCCCAAATCTTCACGCCACCCCCTGCAAAGGCGTTCAACCCTTGCCGCATCCTTGACCCACAGCAGCCTGAAAGAAAAGCGAAAAGCGGCGGTTCAGCCGCGCCTTTCCCGCTCCAGCAAGGCCCGCTTGCGCTGCGTCCCATAGGCATAGCCGCCCAGGCTGCCGTCGCTGCGCAACACCCGGTGGCAGGGGATCAGCACGGCGAGATTATTGTCCCCGCAGGCCGTCCCGGCGGCCCGCACCGCGCCGGGCCTGCCGATCGCCGCCGCGATTTCGCCATAGGTCCGGGTCTCGCCCGGCGGGATGGCGCGCAACGCGGCCCACACCGCCTGCTGGAAGGCGGTTCCGCTGACGTCCATCGGCAAGTCGGGCGGTTCCGCCGGATCGTCGATCAGCCGCGCGACCTGCGCCGCCAGCGCCGCCAGCCCCTCATCGGCGGGCAATATCTCCGCCTTCGGAAAGCGCCGGCGCAAATCCGCCTCATCCTCGTCAAGGCTGATCCGGCACAGCCCCCGCGCCGTGCCAGCCACCAGCACCGGACCCAGGCCGGTCGGCACCACCGCATGGCGAATCGCCACGCCCCGTCCACCGTCCTTCCAGGCGCTGGGCGTCATGCCCAGATGCCGCTCCGCATCGGCATAGGCGCGGCTGGGCGCGTTATAGCCCGCCTCATAAATCGCGCCAGTGACGCTGCCGCCCTCCTCCAGCGCGCTTTTCAGCCGCTCGGCGCGCAGCGACCGGGCATAGGCGGCGGGCGTCATCCCCGTCTCCCGCTTGAACAGGCGGTGGAAATGATGCGGCGCATAGCCCGCATGCGCCGCCACCTC
>NZ_ATDO01000064.1:0-7471 GCF_000445085.1 Sphingobium sp. HDIP04
AGCCGGTCGCGCCCCACCTCGTCGGGGCGGCAGCGCAGGCAGGCGCGGAAACCCGCCGCCCGCGCCGCCTCCGGATCGGCCAGGAAGATCATATTCTCCCGCCGGGGATGCCGCGCCGCGCAACTGGGCTTGCAATAGATGCCGGTGGTCAGCACGGCCCCCACGAACCGCCCGTCAAAGCCGCGGTCGCGCCTCAGAAAGGCATTCCAGCAGGCATCGGCGTCGGGCATCGCCTGCATCGGTGCGTCGATCTGTCTCATCTCGCTCATGAATAGGCGATAGCCGCACCCGACGCACCAGGCTTCCCGCCGCTTGCGGTCAAAAAGCGTTTTCGCGCTTTTTGCGCATTGCCTCAATCCCACCATCGCATATGAATGCCGCCAATCATGGTCGCACTGTTCCGTCGCCTCGCCCCTCTGCTGGCCGCCCTCCTGGCTCTTGCCGGACCGACGGGCGCGCGCGCCGAACAGCAGGACATCGCCGCCGCCGCGCGCGGCGTCGTCCGCATCGTGCTGGTCGCGACCAACGGCTCCGAAGCCTATTTCGTCGGCCATGGCAGCGGCTTCGCGGTCGCGCCGGACAAGATCGTCACCAACGCCCATGTGGTCGAACTGACGCGGGAGGAGAAGGATCTCGTCATCGGCGTCATCCCTTCGGAGGGGACCAGGACCTATGGCGGCCGGATCATCGCCTTCTCGCCCGGCAACGACCTGGCGCTGATCCAGTTGGAGGAAGGCCGGCTGCCCGTCAGCACCTTCTATGCCGGGGCGGTGAGCGACGGGCAGCATGTGACCGCCATCGGCTATCCCGGCACGGTGGACCGCGCGCAGGGCCTTGGCCTCAAGCAGTTGGTGGAACCGCTCGGCACGGTGAAGACCAGCGGCAATGTCTCCTCCGGCCGGGCCAGCCAGAATTTCGACACGGTGCTGCACACCGCGCCGCTGGCCGCGGGCAACAGCGGCGGGCCGCTGGTGGACGATTGCGGCCGGGTGCTGGGGGTCAACAGCTTCGGGTCGGTCTCCGACGGCAATGACGCGGAATTCGGGTTCGCCGTGTCCTGGCGGGAGGTCGCCTCCTTCCTGCGGCAGGCGGGGGTTTCCTCGCTGCACACCATCGTCCCCTGCCGCTCCATGGCGGAGGCGGACGCCGCCGAAGCCGCCCTCACCCAGCGGGAGGAGGCGCGCAGCGAACAGTCCCAGCGCGCCCGCGCCGACGCCCGCGAAGCCGCGCTGGACAAGGCCCGCGACACAGCCGAACGCGACGTCATCTCGGCCCGGGAGAACGCGATGGCGGGCGCGGCCGTGCTGCTGGCGCTGGCGGTGCTTGGCCTGGGCGCGGGCGGCCTGCTCTACAGCCAGGGCCGGGAAAGGCGCGCGACCTGGTGGCTGGCGGGCGGCGGCGTCCTGCTGTTCGCGGCGATCGGACTGTTCTTCCTCAAGCCCAGCTTCTCCAGCATAGAGGAACGGATCAAGCTGCCGGAGGACGCAAGCGTCACGGGCAACAGCGCCTATGCCTGGGCGGGCGACAATGTCTGCCGGGTGGACATGAACCGCAGCCGCCTCACCATATCCCAGCCCAACGACATCGCCTTCCACTGGGCGGAGGGCGGCTGCGTCGACGGCGACACCCAATATGTCTCCTCCGGCACCAGCTGGCAGCGGGCCGCGGTTCCCGACGATCATAATTACGTGACCGTCAGCCGCTTCGACCCCGCGACCGGCACGCTTCGGGTCCAGCGCTGGCTGCCCGACATCGACACCATGGCCAAGGCCCGCGCGCTTGGCGGCGGCGCCATCAAGGGATGCGGGGGCGATTCCGCCCTGCTCGCGAAAATCGCCGCCTTGCGGAACGATCTTTCCGCCTTGCTCCCGGCCCAGCCCAACGAACGGATCGTCTACCATTGCCAAAAGGGTCGGCTGACGCCGGGCGAAGGGTGAAGGCGGGGGCCGCCGATCCGCGATTCGGCGCATATGGAAACCCCGTCAAATCGCGATGATTTCATACTGACGGTCGAATCGCGTTCCATGGCTTGCATAGTCACAATCCCACTGCTAACCGGCCCCCCAACAGGGGACCGGGACGAACAGAACCGCGCCCCCTTTTTGCATGACCGGCGGATCAGGGCCGGGTATCAAGTGGAGGACGGTAAGCGCGTGGAGACGACCGGCGGTATTCAGGCCAGCCTCAGCGGCCGCTATGCGGTGGCGCTGTTCGATCTGGCCCGCGACGGCAAGACGCTCGACACCGTCGCGGCGAGCCTTGCTGCGCTCAAGGCGGCACTGGCCGAATCGGCGGACTTCAAGGGGCTGGTGAACAGCCCCGTCCTCAGCCGCGATACAGCAGGCAAGACGATCGCCGCCGTCGCATCCGCCATGGGTCTCGATCCGCTGACCACGAATTTCCTGGGAGTGCTGGCTCAGAACCGCCGCCTCTCGCAATTGCCCGCGATCATCCGCGCCTATGAAACGCTGCTGTCGAATCACAAGGGGGAGGTCCGCGCAGAAGTGACGAGCGCCCATCCGCTCGACGCCGGACAGGTCAGCGCCCTGCAACAGGGCCTTCGCGCCCGCGTCGGCCGCGAGGTCGCGCTCGACGCCAGGGTCGATCCCGCGATCCTGGGCGGGCTGGTCGTCAAGATCGGCAGCCAGATGATCGATTCCTCCATCCGCACCCGTTTGAATAGTCTCGCCCACGCGATGAAAGGCTGAAAGGCTGAACATGGATATCAACGCCGCAGAAATCTCGAAGGTCATCAAGGACCAGATCGCCAATTTCGGCACCGAAGCGCAGGTGAGCGAAGTCGGTTCCGTGCTGACCGTGGGTGACGGCATCGCCCGCGTCCATGGCCTCGACAACGTCCAGGCGGGCGAAATGGTCGAGTTCGCCAATGGCGTGCAGGGCATGGCGCTCAACCTGGAAGCCGACAATGTCGGCGTCGTGATCTTCGGCTCCGACGCCGAGATCAAGGAAGGCGACACCGTCAAGCGCACCGGCACCATCGTCGACGTTCCGGTCGGCAAGGGCCTGCTGGGCCGCGTGGTAGACGGCCTCGGCAACCCGATCGACGGCAAGGGTCCGATCGCCTACACCGAGCGCAAGCGCGTGGAAGTCAAGGCGCCGGGCATCATCCCCCGCAAGTCGGTGCACGAACCCGTGCAGACCGGCCTCAAGGCCATCGACGCCCTGGTCCCCGTGGGCCGCGGCCAGCGCGAACTGATCATCGGCGACCGCCAGACCGGCAAGACCGCCGTCGCCATCGACACCTTCATCAACCAGAAGGGCATCAACGCGGGCGACGACGAGAGCAAGAAGCTCTACTGCATCTACGTCGCCGTCGGCCAGAAGCGCTCGACCGTCGCGCAGATCGTCAAGCAGCTCGAAGAAAATGGCGCGATGGAATATTCGATCGTCGTCGCCGCGACCGCTTCGGAACCCGCTCCGCTCCAGTATCTCGCCCCGTACACGGGCGTCACCATGGGCGAATTCTTCCGCGACAACGGCATGCACGCCGTGATCGTCTATGACGACCTGTCCAAGCAGGCCGTCGCCTATCGCCAGATGTCGCTGCTGCTGCGCCGTCCTCCGGGCCGCGAAGCCTATCCGGGCGACGTCTTCTATCTCCACAGCCGCCTGCTGGAGCGCGCCGCGAAGATGAACGACGCCAACGGCGCCGGCTCGCTGACCGCGCTGCCCATCATCGAAACCCAGGCGGGCGACGTGTCGGCCTATATCCCGACCAATGTGATCTCGATCACCGACGGCCAGATCTTCCTGGAAACCAACCTCTTCTACCAGGGCATCCGCCCGGCGATCAACGTCGGCCTGTCGGTGTCCCGCGTCGGTTCCGCCGCGCAGACCAAGGCGATGAAGAAGGTGTCCGGCTCGATCAAGCTGGAACTGGCCCAATATCGCGAAATGGCGGCCTTCGCCCAGTTCGGCTCGGACCTCGACGCCTCGACCCAGAAGCTGCTGAATCGCGGTGCGCGCCTCACCGAACTGCTGAAGCAGGCCCAGTTCTCGCCCCTCCCCTTCGAGGAGCAGACCGCGTCGATCTTCGCGGGCACCAACGGCTATCTGGACAACATCCCGGTCAAGGACGTGACCCGCTACGAGGAACTGATGCTGGCCTATCTGCGCCACGACCATGCCGACGTGCTGGCCGCGATCCGCGACAGCAAGGATCTGGGCGATGACGCCAAGGGCAAGCTGAAGGCCGCGCTGGACAGCTTCGGCAAGACCTTCGCGTAACGCACAACCCCCGTTATCCCAGCGAAAGCTGGGATCTCAGGCCGGATAGGACGACCCTGGAGGCAAGAGATGCCAGCTTCCGCTGGCATGACGAGAAAAGGAAGAATGAAGCCGCGATAATGCTCACCGCCCATTCCCTCCTTGCCTGGACCGTGATGTCGATCGGTCTGGTGCTGCTGCCGGGACCGGACACCATGCTGGTGGCCGGCCACGCGGCGCGCCGTGGGCTGAGGGCGGGGATGGCGGCCATCGGCGGCATCCAGCTTGGCGGGCTGTTCTACATGGCGCTGTGCGGCTTCGGCTTCCTGAGCGTTCTGAACGCGGTGCCGGGCCTGTTCATGGCGGTGAAGGTCGCGGGCGCGATCTATCTCGCCTGGCTCGGCCTGCAGATGGTTCGCGGCGCGCTCAAGCCCGCCCCGGCTTCGGAAGCACCCCGGATGCGCATCGGCGGATCGCCCTTCACCCAGGGTTTCGTCAGCACCGTGCTGAACCCGAAGGTCGCGATCTTCTTCCTCGCCGCGCTGCCGCAGTTCGTGGGTACCGGCCCGGACGCGCCGTGGCAGGGCATGCTGCTGATCGCCATCGTCTATGCGCTGGGCTTCCTCTGGTGCGCCCTTCTCGCCGTCCTCGCCACCAAGGCGGGGCGCAAGGTCGGGCAGAGCAGCGCGATGCGCTGGTTCGAAGGCGCCATGGGCGTCGGTTTCTTTGGTCTCGCGGGCCGCCTGGCCCTTGCTCGGAATGTTTGAACTATGGCTAGCCTCAAGGAACTGAAGCTGCGCATCGGGTCGGTGAAATCGACCCAGAAGATCACCAAGGCGAAGCAGATGGTCGCCGCCGCGAAGCTGCGCAAGGCGCAGGCCGCCGCCGAAGCCGCCCGCCCCTATTCCAGCCGCCTCGAAGCGGTCGTCGCCAGCCTGGCGTCGAAGATCGCGGGCGGTTCGGGCGAAGGCGCGTCCCCGCTGCTGGCCGGGACCGGCAAGGACGATGTCCATCTGCTGGTCGTCGCCAATTCCGACCGCGGCCTTGCCGGCGCGTTCAACGCCAACATCGTCAAGGCCGCCCGCGCCAGGGCCGACGAACTGATCGCGCAGGGCAAGACCGTGCGCTTCTACCTCATCGGCCGCAAGGGCCGCCCGGTCATCAACCGCACCTTCCCCGGCATGATCGTCGCCCAGTTCGACACCACCGGCGTCAAGGAACCGGGCTATGCCCAGGCCGAGGAGATCGCCCGCGAACTGACCGACATGTATCTGAACGGCAAGTTCGACGTCGCGCACCTCTTCTTCTCGCAGTTCAAGTCGGCCCTCGCCCAGATTCCGACCGAACAGCAGATCATCCCGGTCAAGATCCCGGCCGACGCCGACCGCGACGCCATAGGCGCGACGGTGGAATATGAGCCGAGCGAGGAAGCCATCCTGGACGACCTGCTGCCGCGCAACGTCACGGTGCAGATCTTCAAGGCGCTGCTGGAAAACAACGCATCCGAACAGGGCGCGTCGATGACCGCCATGGACAATGCGACCCGCAACGCAGGCGACCTCATCAACAAGCTGACCATTCAGTATAACCGCAGCCGCCAGGCCGCGATCACCACCGAACTGGTCGAAATCATCTCGGGCGCAGAAGCCCTCTAAGATCACGCACGCAAGGAAGCAGTCATGGCAACCACCAACAATGTAGGCCGCATTTCGCAGGTCATCGGCGCCGTCGTCGACGTGACCTTCCCGGATGCGCTCCCCGCGATTCTCTCCGCTCTGGAAACCAGCAACAACGGCCAGCGGCTGGTGCTGGAAGTCGCCCAGCATCTGGGCGAGAACACCGTCCGCACCATCGCGATGGACTCGACCGACGGCCTGACCCGCGGTCAGGAAGTCACCGACACCGGCGCGCAGATCAGCGTTCCCGTCGGCCCGGCCACGCTCGGCCGCATCCTGAACGTCGTCGGCGAGCCGATCGACGAGCGCGGCCCGGTGGAAACCACCGTCACCGCCCCGATCCATGCGAAGGCGCCGGAATTCGTCGACCAGTCGACCGACGCCAGCATCCTCGTCACCGGCATCAAGGTCATCGACCTTCTTGCCCCCTACGCCAAGGGCGGCAAGATCGGCCTGTTCGGCGGCGCGGGCGTGGGCAAGACCGTGCTCATTCAGGAGCTGATCAACAACATCGCGAAGGGCCATGGCGGCACCTCGGTCTTCGCGGGCGTCGGTGAGCGTACCCGCGAGGGCAACGACCTCTATCACGAATTTCTCGACGCGGGCGTCATCGCCAAGGACGCCGACGGCAACGCGATCTCCGAAGGCTCCAAGGTGGCGCTGGTCTACGGCCAGATGAACGAACCGCCGGGCGCCCGCGCGCGCGTCGCCCTGTCGGGCCTCACCATCGCGGAATATTTCCGCGACCAGGAAGGCCAGGACGTGCTGTTCTTCGTCGACAACATCTTCCGCTTCACCCAGGCGGGCGCGGAAGTGTCGGCTCTGCTCGGCCGTATCCCTTCGGCCGTGGGCTATCAGCCGACCCTGGCCACCGACATGGGCGCGCTGCAGGAGCGCATCACCTCGACCAACAAGGGTTCGATCACCTCGGTGCAGGCCGTGTACGTCCCCGCGGACGACTTGACCGACCCGGCGCCCGCGACCTCGTTCGCGCACTTGGACGCCACCACCGTTCTCAACCGCGCCATTTCGGAACTCGGCATCTATCCGGCGGTCGACCCGCTGGACTCGACCAGCCGCGTTCTGGAACCCCGCGTCGTCGGCCAGGAACATTATGAAACCGCCCGCGCGGTCCAGGCCATCCTCCAGAAGTACAAGTCGCTGCAGGACATCATCGCGATCCTGGGCATGGACGAGCTCAGCGAAGAGGACAAGCTGACCGTCGCCCGCGCCCGCAAGATCCAGAAGTTCCTGTCGCAGCCCTTCCACGTCGCGGAGGTCTTCACCGGCATTTCGGGCAAGTTCGTCCAGATCGAGGACACGGTAAAGTCGTTCAAGGCCGTGGTCGAAGGCGAATATGACCATCTGCCCGAAAACGCCTTCTACATGGTCGGCGGCATCGACGAAGCCATCGAAAAGGCGAAGAAGCTGGCTGCGGAAGCGGCGTAAGAGCGACCTGTTCCCCTCCCGCAAGCGGGAGGGGCCAGGGGTGGGCAGCGACCCCGGACTTGATCCGGGGGAGCGACCTATCCCGAAGCGTTGCAGGCGATTGCTTGCGCAATCGCACC
>NZ_ATDO01000065.1:0-11389 GCF_000445085.1 Sphingobium sp. HDIP04
TCCCGCTTGCGGGAGGGGGGAGAGTCAAAGATGGCACTGCATTTCGAACTCGTGACCCCGGAAAAGCTCGTCCGCTCGGAAGAGGTCTATCAGGTGGTCGTCCCCGGCACCGATGGCGACTTCGGCGTGCTGGAGGGCCACGCGCCCTTCATGTCGACCGTCCGCGACGGCGCGATCCAGGTTTTCGCCAGCGCCGGCGCCGCGCCGGAAGTGATCCCGGTCCGCGGCGGCTTTGCCGAAGTCAACGAAAAGGGCCTCACCGTCCTTGCGGAGCATGCCGGCTGACAGGCCAATCGACAGCCCGACCGCCCCGCTGATCCCAAAAAGGCCGCGCTCCTCATCGGAACGCGGCCTTTTTGGTCGGCGGCTCCATCAGAACGAAAGCAATCCGCTTCGATTCGGCGCTGATCATGCGAAGCCGAACCAGGCGTCGCCACGGCCCCGCCATCCCCTCCGCATTAGCCATTTATCAAAGTTTCCGCGCTATTCACCTTTAACAGGCATGGCTGATGCACATCATTTCGGCGGAGAATCATGAGCGCGTTCGGACGTAAAAATGGACCTTCGGGCATAAAGCCCGGCTTCGGCCTTGCTCGCCCCATGCAAGGCGGGGCGCCCAGGGAAGAGGCCAAGGGCGGCGATCAATTCCCCCCCCTGGACATGACGGCCCTGCCTCCGGAAGCGCCGCTCGACCCGCTCTCCGCCCCCACCAGCCAGATGCAGCGCAACGCCGACGCGATGCAGCGCCTGTCGGATCGCGCCAATGCCGAACATGCCGCGGATGCCGGGCCGCAGGGTTTCGAAGCCTCCGTCCACAAGATCAAGGAGCAGGTGCTCCCCCGCCTGCTGGAGCGCGTCGACCCCGAAGCCGCCGCCACGCTGACCAAGGATGAACTGGCCGAGGAATTCCGGCCCATCATCATGGAGGTGCTGGCGGAACTGAAGCTGACCCTCAACCGCCGCGAACAGTTCGCGCTGGAAAAGGTGCTGGTGGACGAGCTGCTGGGCCTCGGCCCGCTGGAGGAGTTGCTGGCCGATCCCGACGTCAGCGACATCATGGTCAACGGCCCGGAACAGACCTATATCGAAAAGAAGGGCAAGCTCCAGATCGCGCCGATCAAGTTCCGCGACGAGGAGCATCTGTTCCAGATCGCCCAGCGCATCGTGAACAAGGTCGGCCGCCGCGTCGACCAGACGACGCCGCTGGCCGACGCCCGCCTGCCCGACGGCAGCCGCGTCAACGTCATCGTGCCGCCGCTGTCCCTGCGCGGGACCGCCATCTCCATCCGTAAATTCTCCGCCAAGCCGATCACGCTCGACATGCTCGCCCAATGGGGCGCGATGAGCCAGAAGATGTGCACGGCACTCAAGATCGCGGGCGCCTGCCGCTTCAACATCGTGATTTCGGGGGGCACCGGCTCGGGCAAGACCACCATGCTCAACGCCCTGTCGAAGATGATCGATCCGGGCGAGCGCGTGCTGACCATCGAGGACGCGGCGGAACTTCGCCTGCAACAGCCGCACTGGCTGCCGCTGGAAACCCGCCCGCCGAACCTGGAGGGTCAGGGCGCCATCACCATCGGCGACCTCGTCAAGAACGCCCTGCGCATGCGTCCCGACCGCATCATCCTGGGCGAAATCCGCGGCGCGGAGTGTTTCGACCTGCTCGCCGCGATGAACACCGGCCATGACGGTTCCATGTGCACGCTGCACAGCAACTCGCCCCGCGAGTGCCTGGGCCGTATGGAAAACATGATCCTGATGGGCGACATCAAGATTCCCAAGGAAGCGATTTCCAAGCAGATCGCCGACTCGGTCGACCTGATCGTGCAGGTGAAGCGCCTGCGCGACGGTTCGCGCCGCGTCACCAACGTGACCGAGGTGATCGGCATGGAAGGCGACGTCATCGTCACCCAGGAACTGTTCAAGTTCGAATATCATGACGAGGACGACAGCGGGAAGATCATCGGGGAATATCGCTCCATGGGCCTGCGTCCCTATACGCTGGACAAGGCGCGCCAGTTCGGCTTCGACCAGCCTTTCCTGGAAGCCTGCCTGTAGGCACCGGCCCGCAAAGCGCATTCCGTAACAATCTGTTGCCGGCGGACGGATTTTCCCGCCGGCACGCTTGCGCGCGGCCTGCATCGCGGGCACATCGGACATCCCCAGGAAAAGAGGAATGCCAATGAACCGCTTAGCCCGCGCCGCCCTGCTGCTGACCGGCCTGTCCCTGCCGCTGCTTCCCCTCGCCGCCCAGCATGCGCACCATCACCAAGCGGCCGATCCGATCGCCGCCGCCATCGCCGCGCCCAGCCGCACCCCCGCCAATGTCGCCCGCGACGCCTATCGCCATCCGGCCGAAACGCTCGCCTTCTTCGGGGTGCAGCCGAACCAGACCGTCGTCGAATATGCACCCAGCGGCGGCTGGTACACGGAAATATTGGCGCCGCTGCTGCATGAAAAGGGCACCTTCTACGCGCTCCAGCCCACCGGCCGCTCGCTGGACGGCTACAAGGCGTTCCTCGCGGCAAAGCCGGACGTCTACGGCAAGGTGAAGGTCGTCCCCTTCCCGGACCAGACCGGCCTCATTCCGGCGGGCAGCGTCGACACGCTGCTGACCTTCCGCAATGTCCACAATATGGTGATGGGCGGGACGGAAGCGGCGACGTTCAAGGCCTTTTACGACCTGCTGAAGCCGGGCGGCACGCTGGGCATCGTCGACCACCGCCTGCCCGAAGGGCGCGACACGGCGCGGGAGAAGACCAGCGGCTACCTCAAGGTCTCGACCGTCCGCCGCCTCGCCGAAGCGGCCGGCTTCGAATATGCCGGATCGTCGGAGATCAACGCCAATCCCAAGGACAGCGCCGACTGGGAAAAGGGCGTCTGGACGCTGCCCCCGACGCTGCGCCATGGAGAGGTCGACAAGGCGAAATATCTCGCCATAGGGGAAAGCGACCGGATGACGCTGCGCTTCCGCAAGCCGGCGAAGTGAAACGACGCGGACAAGTTCAGAACGCGCCGAATGGCTGATTTGGGTGGAAAGCGGCCATTCCCCTATTCGTCACCGCTCCCCCTATTCGTCACCGCTCCCCCTATTCGTCACCCCGGACTTGATCCGGGGTCCCGCTGCCTTGGACGAGGCGGGCGCTCAGACAAGAAAGCGGGACCCCGGATCAAGTCCGGGGTGACGGAAAACTGATGTCAGCGATTGGCCATTTCCCCCACTCCAGGTTTGTCGACACCGCCTAACCCGACACCGCGTCAGCCCTGGCGATCAGCGCCCTCGCTTCCTCGACATGCATGCTCTCGATCATCCGTCCCTCGAACCGCTCGGCCCCGCCCGTCGCCGCCTCGATCAGCCGCCGCGCATCGGCAACCGCCTGTGGGTCCGGACCGAACACCTGATTGGCGACCGGCACCTGGCTGGGGTGGATCAGCGTCTTGCCGTCGAAGCCCAGCGCATGCCCCGCCGCGCATTCGCTTTCGAAGCCAGCCTCGTCGTCCAGCCGGTTGAACACGCCGTCGAACGCGGCGATGCCCGCCGCCCGCGCCGCCAGCATGACGGACTGCAGGGACAGGGCCAGCCCTTCCCGCCCGGCCGAGGGCGGTATCCCCAGATCCTGCCGCAGGTCGTTATTGCCCATGAACAGCCCCGCGCAGCCCTCCGCCGATGCGATCGCCTGCACCGCCAGCACGCCCGCCGCGCTCTCGATCATCGCGATCACCGGCTTCTGGCAGACGCTGAACACGTCCTTCACCTGGCGGGCATTCTCCACCTTGGGCAGCACCACATAATCGGCGGCGGAGCCTTTCAGCGCCACCATCTCCCGCCCGTGCGTCGGCGCGCCCTCCACATTGATGCGCACCGCGCAGAGCCGTCCGCCGAAACCCTCCGCCACCGCAGCGACGGCGTTCCCCAGCGCCTCCTCCTTGCGGTCGTCGGGCACCGCATCCTCCAGGTCCAATATCACCATGTCGCAGGGCAGCGTCCGCGCCTTGGCGATGGCGCGGGGGTTGGACGCGGGCAGGAACAGCAGCGATCGGGCGTGGCGCAACAACATGACGATACTCCTTTGCCTTTCCCCATTCATGATTTCGCGTCATAGTCCAAGCGGATTTCTGGGGGAGTGCAGGCATGCTGACGACATTCGCGCTGACGGTGACATTGCTGGTGCTGTTCTACCTGGCGGTGAGCGTCAAGGTCGTGCGCCAGGGCTATCAATATACCATCGAACGCTTCGGCCGCTTCACCGAAGTGGCGCGCCCCGGCCTCAACTTCTACCCCGCCTTCTTCTACGCCGTCGGGCGCAAGATCAACATGATGGAGCAGGTGGTCGACATTCCGGGGCAGGAGATCATCACCAAGGACAACGCCATGGTGTCGGTCGACGGCGTGGTATTCTTCCAGGTGCTGGACGCGGCCAAGGCGGCATATGAAGTGTCGGAACTCTATGTCGCGATCATGCAGCTCGCCACCACCAACCTGCGCACGGTGATGGGGTCGATGGACCTGGACGAGACCCTGTCGAAGCGCGACGAGATCAACGCCCGCCTGCTGTCGGTGGTGGATCACGCCACCAACGCCTGGGGCATCAAGATCACCCGCGTGGAGCTGAAGGACATCCGCCCGCCCGCCGACATCGTCAACGCCATGGGCCGCCAGATGAAGGCGGAGCGCGAAAAGCGCGCCCTGATCCTGGAGTCGGAGGGCCTGCGCGCATCGGAAATCCTGAAGGCGGAAGGGCAGAAGCAGAGCCAGATATTGGAAGCCGAAGGCCGCCGCGAAGCCGCCTTCCGCGACGCCGAAGCCCGCGAGCGCGAGGCGGAGGCGGAGGCCAAGGCGACCCAGATGGTCTCCGAAGCCATCGCCAGCGGCAATGCGCAGGCGATCAACTATTTCATCGCCCAGAAATATGTCGAGGCGGTGAGCCAGTTCGCCACCTCCCCCAATGCCAAGACGATCCTCTTCCCGGTCGAGGCGACCCAGTTGATCGGCACGCTGGGCGGCATCGGCGCGCTGGCGAAGGAGGCCTTGGGCGAAGGCGCGCCTCCCCCGCCGCCCGCCGCGCCGCCCCGCCGCGGCCCGTTCGGACAGGCCCCGGCGTGATGGACGCGGGCATGACCGGCTGGCTCGCCATGCTGGACGATCATTGGGGCTGGCTGGTCTTCGCCGCGCTGCTCGCCATGGGCGAGGTGGTGATACCGGGCGTGTTCCTGATCTGGGTCGCGCTGGCGGCCGCGGTGACGGGCCTTGTCGCGCTTGCCTTCCCGATTTCCGTGCCGCTGCAACTGCTGCTGTTCGCGGGCCTCTGCCTCCTGTCGGTCTGGGGCGGGCGGCGCTGGTACACGGCCAATCCGGTGGATTCGCAAGACCCGCTGCTCAACGACCGCGCCGCCCGGCTGGTGGGAGAGGTCGTCACCGTGGTCGAGCCGATCGACAATGGCCGGGGCCGTGTGAAGGTGGGGGACGGCGTCTGGTCCTGCCGCGGCCCGGACGCGCCGATGGGCGCCAGGGTCAGGGTGACGGGCGCGGAGGGTTCGGTTCTGACGGTCGAACCGGCGTGACGCCCGCCTGAGGCAGCGCCCCGGCCGCATCGCCCGCGCCTTCCTTCATGAGATCCCAGAAACGATCGACGGCGGCGCGGGCCGGTCGACGGCTGCGGATGGCGACCAGTTCCGTCTCGATGCCCAACCCCTCGACCGCGACCTGCTTCAATCGCCCGCCCTCCCTTTCCTCCGGCATGGCGAACCATCCCAGCGATATGACCGGGATGCCGAAGATCGGGGCATAGCGGATCAGCGCGGGCGCATCGCCTTCGGGCAGGTTCACAAGCTCGGCCCCGGCCTGGCGAAGCCCCCTGGCGATCACCTCCGACAGGCGGACGCCATGGGCGCGGCTGAGCGATCCGATCCGGCATCCGTCAAGCTGCGACAGGGCGACCGCGTCGACGCCATGGAAGGCATGGCCGGGCGGGACGGCCAGCGCCACGGGCCGCCTGCCCAGCACGATGCGGGGAAATTCGTCCGCCATCCCGGTTTCCACGGCGGAACGCGATGCGCCCGATCCCGCCACTTCCAGGTTGATCGCCACCTCGATCATGCCGTCCGCCAGTTCCTGATAGAGCTGGGCCGGCGCCCGGCCATGGATGCGCAGCCTGTTGTCCGGCCGCGCCGCGAGGAAGCTGTCGATCAGGGCGTTCCGTTCGGGAATCCCCGCCATGTGGTGCGCGATTCCGACGCGCAGCCAGTCGCGGCGGATTTCCTCGGCCGCGCGGCCGATCAGGGCGGTTTCCAGGATGATGCGCCGGGCATTGTCCAGGAACAGCGTTCCCTGCGCCGTCAATTCCACATTGTGCCGGGTGCGCGTGAACAGCGGGAATCCAAGTCGGCGCTCCAGTTCCCTGATCTGCGCGGACAAGGCGGGCTGGGAGATGTTATGCGCTTCGGCGGCGCGCCGGAAGGACAGCTTCTCCGCCACCGTGACAAAATAGCGATATGGTCGTGCATCCAGATCCATGGGCTTCTTCACCGCCTGCCTGGGGACGTTGATAGGCCTTGCCTATCACCAGCACAAGAATTCCGTATTGGACTGGCTGGCGGCTCTCTCCTACGCTCCATTCCAGCCGCCGGAGCCGCCAAGGCCCGGCGCGGACCCAAGGTGCGGCCGAAAAGGCAGGAGAGGATGTGCAAGCGGTGAGATTCCCGTCCGAAACGCCGCCGCCAGGCGCAGCCGGGGAGCGGGCCGAGGATTGGGCCGAGGATTGGGCCGGGAATCAGGAACGCCTGGTCCCGGTCGACCGGCTGAGGTCGTGGATGGACGGGCAGGGCCTGGGCCGGGGGCCGTTGCAGCATCCCGTCGCGCTCCAGGGCGGCACCCAGAACATCCTGCTTCGCTTCGTGCGGGACGGCCGCTCCTATGTCCTGCGGCGGCCTCCGCCCAACCCCTATCTGGACGGCGACAAGACGATCCAGCGGGAAATCCGCGTGCTCGGCGCCCTTGCCGACACGGATGTGCCCCATGCCCGGCTGGTCGCCGCATGCCTGGATCGCGAGCCGCTCGGTTCCGCCTTCTACCTGATGGAGGCGGTCGACGGCTTCGCCGCGACGCGGGGCATGCCCGATCTTCATGCCGGCGACGCCGACGTGCAGCATGCCATGGGGCTGGAGATCGTCGACGCCCTTGCCAGGCTCCAGGCGGTCGATCCCGCCGCCGTCGGGCTTGACGGCTTCGGCCGGCCGGAAGGTTTCCTGGAGCGGCAGGCATCGCGCTGGCTGCGCCAGCTCGACAGCTACGATCAATATGCGGGCTGGGACGGACGCAGGGATCTTGCCGCCGCCGAACGCCTCGCCGCCTGGCTGGACGCCCATCTTCCGCGGGACTTCAGGCCGGCCGTCGTCCACGGCGACTTCCACGTCGGCAACCTCCTCTTTTCCCATGACGGCGCGGCGCTTCTGGCTATCGTCGACTGGGAACTGGCGACGATCGGCGATCCGCTGATCGACCTTGGCTGCCTGCTCGCCACCTGGACCGACCCCGACGGCTCCCATCCGGGCTGCCTGCCCGTCGAACCGTGGCTGGGATTTCCCACCGAAGCCGAACTGGTGGAACGCTATGCCGCCCTCACCGGCCGCGACATGACGCATTACAACTGGTTCGTCGTCCTCGCCTGCTTCAAGCTCGGCATATTGCAGGAGGGCAGCTACGCCCGCGCCTGCGGCGGCCTGGCCGACATGGGCGTCGCGCGCTGGATGCACGAAACCTCGATCAATCTTTTCCAACGGGCCCTCGGCCGCATCCAGGAGCTGCCATGAGCTGGAGTTTCGCCAATGATCCCGGGTTTCAACCCGAACTCGACTGGATCGATCATTTCGTCAGGGAAGAGGTCGAACCGCTCGACCATCTGCTGGGCAGCCAGTGGAACATCCACGATCCGGAATTTCAGCGGCTGGTCCGGCCCCTGCAGGCGAAGGTCAAGGCGCGCGGCCTGTGGGCCTGCCACCTGGGACCGGACCTCGGCGGCAAGGGCTATGGCCAGTTGAAGCTGGCGCTGATGAACGAGAAATTCGGCCGCTCGCGCTTTGGCCCCATCGTCTTCGGCGCGCAGGCGCCCGACACCGGCAATTCGGAGATATTGGCGCATTACGGGACGCCCGAACAGAAGAAGCGCTATCTGGAGCCGCTGCTGGCGAACGAGATCGTCTCCTGCTTCTCCATGACGGAGCCGCAGGGCGGGGCGGACCCGCTGGTCATGCGCATGGCCGCGACGCAGGTGGATGGCGGATGGGTGCTGGACGGGGAAAAATGGTTCGCCTCCAACGCCCGCTGGGCCGCCTTCTACATCGTCATGGCGGTGACCGATCCCGACGCCGATCCGCACCGCCGGATGTCGATGTTCATCGTCCCGGCCGATTCCCCCGGCATAGAGATCGTCCGGAACTACGGCTTTTACGGCGAGCCGGAGGACGGGCATGCGCATGTGCGCTGGAACCGGGTCTTCGTCCCGGCGGACAATATGCTGGGCGGGCGCGGCGACGCCTTCGTCGTGGCGCAGGTCCGGCTGAGCGGCGGGCGCATGCACCATGCGATGCGCACCCTGGCCCAGGCGACGCGCGCGTTCGAAATGATGTGCGAACGCGCCGTCTCCCGCTTCACCAAGGGGGAGCAACTGGCCAGGAAGCAGATGGTGCAGGAGAAGATCGCCGATTCCTGGATAGAGCTTCGCCAGTTCCGGCTGCTGATACTGGAAACCGCATGGCTTGCCGACCAGGGGCATGACTGGCGCGCCATCCGGGCCAATGTCGCGGCGGTCAAGGCGGCGATGCCGAAGCTGCTGCACGACATCGCCGCCCGCGCCCTGCATATCCACGGATCGCTGGGCCTCAGCCATGAGATGCCCTTTGCGGAATGGGTCATCAACTCCTTCCACATCGGCCTGGCCGACGGCCCGACGGAGGTCCACAAGGTGACGCTCGCCCGCGAAATCCTGAAGAATGTCGAACCGTGCGGCGACATGTTCCCCGCCTATATCCGCCATGAGCAGCAGGCCCGCGCGGCGGAGCGCCACGGCGCGGGGGCCATGGCATGACCGGCGCCAACCCGCTGGACTTCACGGGGAAGACCGCGCTTGTCGTGGGCGGGTCGAGCGGCATCGGCAACGGCATCGCCCGCGCCTTCCTCGACGCGGGGGCGCAGGTGCTGGTCTGGGGCACGCGGCCGGACGCGGCGGACTATTCCGCGTCCGAAGGCAGCGATCTGGCCGGACTGCTCTACAGCCAGGTCGATGCGGCCGACTGGGACGGCGTGGAACGCGCGGCGCGCGACATTCCCGCGGTCGACGTCGTCGTCCTGTGCCAAGGCACCGTGGTATATGGGCGCGGCGAATTCGAACGCGACGGCTGGGACAGGGTGATGGGCGTCAATCTCGACAGCCTGATGGCGTGCGCCCGCGCCTTCCGCCCGGCGCTTCGGGACAGCGCGGGATCGCTGATCATCGTCAGCTCGATTTCGGGCTATCAGGCGAACCGCGGCAATCCGGCCTATGCCGCGTCCAAGGCGGGCGCCATCGGCTTGACCCGGACCCTGGGCCAGGCCTGGGCGCCGGACGGCATCCGCGTCAACGGGATCGCGCCGGGAATGGTCGCGACGAAGCTGACGAAGGTGACCACCGACCATCCCGGGCGGCTGGACCGCACTCTTGCCGCGATTCCCCTGGGGCGGATGGGACAGCCTTCGGAACTGGGGTCGGCCGCCCTGTTCCTCGCCTCGCCCCTCGCCTCCTATGTGATCGGGCACACGCTGGTGGTGGACGGCGGATTGCTTCTTTGAGGGGCGGTTCCATGGCAGGGAGGACGGAATGGAGCGCATAGTCGAAGGGAGGGTGTCGATCGTCACGGGCGCTGCGCGGGGCATCGGCCGCGCCACGGCCGAACTGCTGTGCCAGCATGGCGCGCGCGTCGTGATCTGCGACGCGGATCGCGAAGCGGCCGAGCGGACGGCGCGGGAAGTGGAAGGGGAAACGATGGTCTTCGCCGGCGACCTCGTCCAGCCCGGCATGGCGGAGGCGCTGATAGAGGCGACGATGGACCGCTGGAACGCGATCGACATCATCGTCAACAATGCCGGCTATGTCCTCAATGCCCGCGCCGAACGGATGACGGACGAGGAATGGGACCGGATGCTCGCGATCCACGCGACCGTGCCGTTCCGCATCCTGCGCGCCGCCGCGCCGCATATGATCAAGGCCGCCCAGGCCGAACGGGCGGCGGGGCGGGAGGTGTTCCGCAAGATCGTGAATGTCGCCTCGACCGCCGTGATGGGCAGCGTCCGCCAGGCCAATTACGCCGCGGCGAAGGCGGCGCTGGTCGGGCTGACCAAGTCGCTGGCGAAGGAATGGGGCGAACATCTGATCAACGTCAATGCGGTGGGCTTCGGTTCGGTCGATACGCGGCTGGGCGGCTTGCGAAGCGAGGATAATGTGCTGGAACTCGGCGGCGAGCGCATCCAGCTCGGCCTTTCGCAAAAGGCGGTCGACAGCATCCCCGCATCGGTTCCCTTCGGCCGCCCGGCGACGCCCGCCGAAGCGGCAGGCGCGATCTTCATGCTGTGCACGCCCTGGAGCAACTGGGTGAACGGCCAGTTGCTGATGGTCAATGGCGGCCAGGTCTACGGCATGTCGGCATAGCCCGGCAGGACGTTGAGGCGACAAGGGAGAGATCCGGCCGGCGCGCCGTGCGTGACGGGATGGACGGCCACGCGGCGCAAAATGCCTCGCGCCGTCAGGCCGGCCCGTTCCCGACCGCTTCCCAGCCGCCGCCCAGCGCCTTGTAGAGCGCGGCCAGTTGTTGCAGTCGCGCCGCCTGCGCCAGCACGTGCAGGCGATCGGCCGCACTGTAGGCAAGCTGGGCCTGCAACAGGGCGGTCAGATCCTCCTCGCCCGCCGCGTACCGTCGCCTCGCCAGTTCGACCGCCTCCGCCGCCGCGTCGCGCGCCGCGGCGCGCTCGACGCCGACAAGGCCCGCCGAGGCATAGCGGTTGATGCTCGTCTCGCTGTCGGCGAGCGCGGTCAGCACCGCCCGTTCGTAGCGCGCCGTCGCGGCCTCGACACGGGCGTCCGCCGCGCGGATCTGGGCACGAATGCGCCCGCCAGAGAAGATCGGCCAGCGCAGCGACGGGCCGAACTGAAAGCGCAGGCTGCTGTCGGAAAGGAGATCGCCCGGCTCCCGCGCTTGCAGCCCGATGCCGCCGATCAGCGAGAAGCGCGGGAAAAGCTCCGCCGTCGCGACCCCGACATCGGCGGTCGCCGCGGCCAGGCCGCGTTCGGCAAGGCGAACATCGGGACGACGGCGCAGGAGGTCAGACCGCAGGCCGGCGGCGACGTCCAGGCTTGCC
>NZ_ATDO01000066.1:0-38687 GCF_000445085.1 Sphingobium sp. HDIP04
CTCGCCGACCAGCCGCGCTATGTCGCCCTGCCCCCGCGCTTCGACGACCGCGTTGGCGCGCAGCGCCTGTGCGGCGCGCAGGTCGATATAGGAGCGGACAACCTCTGCGACGACCTGGATGACCGTCCCTCGCCGCGCCTCCTCGGCCGCCTCCGCGCGCGCCTCGGCGCTTTCGACCGCCCGGCGCGTTCCGCCCCACAGGTCGATCTCCCACGACGAGTCGAAACCGGCGTCGTAGATCGAAAGGCCGCGGCCCAGCCCCGGAACCTTGCCGACGGGCAACTGGCCATTTTCGCTGAGCCGGCTTTCGGTCGCGGTCGCCGAAACCCCGGCCTGCGGCAGTTCGCGCCCGTGGACCGCGTCGCGATTGGCGCGCGCCTCGCGCAGCCTCGCCCCCGCTTCGGCCATGTCCTTGTTGCCCGCGATCGCCGCTTCGACAAGCTCGGTCAGCAACGGATCATTGAACTTGCGCCACCAGGCGCCGTCCACGGCTTCGCCGCTCGCTTGCCCGACCCAGCTTTCGCCGACGGCGATTTCAGGGCGCCGATAGTCGGGGCCGACCGCCGCGCAGCCCGCCAGACCGGCGGCGAGAACCGCAGCCAGCGCGATTTTCACGGGTCGCTGCCGCTTCATGATCTTGCCTCTGCTGGAAAGGATTTCGGTTTCCCCATCGTCTTGGCGAGCAGTATCTTGAACGCCAGGATGCAGGGCGCGCCGAAGACGAAAAGCAAGGCGACGAGGGTGAAGGCGGTGTCGAAAGCGATCACCGCGCCCTGCCCGCCGACCGCGCGGCCGACCATCGCGGTCGCGGCCTTCGCGGCCACGCTTGCCTCGACGCCGCGCGATACCAGCAGGTCGGTCGTCGCCCCGATCCGTTCGGCGAGCGCGGGCGATCCCGCATGGATCGCCGCGCCCAGCACCGCCTGGTTATGGACCATCCCGTCATCGATGGAGGTCTGGAGCGCCGCGACGCCGATCAGCCCGCCGAGCTGGCGCCCGATGTTGAAGATGCCGATGCCGAACGCGACGCTGGCCGGGGGCAATTTGCCGAACGCGATCAGCATGATGGAAAGGAACAGGAAGCCGAGGCCGAAACCGCGCAGCAGGACCGCCGGCATCATGTCGGCGGCGCCGCTTTGGCCGTTCGAGCCGGAAAGCATCCACATGGCCGTCATGATCGACAGGATGCCGAAGGGCACCGTCGCCACCGGCGGCACCCCGCGGGCCTGCATCAGCCAGGCGGCGAGCAGCAGCGTCGCGAGGAAGCAGCCGCCGCTCGGCAGCAGCAGCGCGCCCGCCTCGGTCGGCGTGAAGCCCAGCACCGATACCGCGAAGGCCGGAATCACGAAGCCGCTGCCGAACAGCGCCGCGCCCGCGATGAAGCTGACGAAGAAGGCAAAGGCGAAATCCGCCGTCCTGAAGGCCGAAGGATCGAGAATTCGGCCGCTCCCCACGCGATATTGCCGGACCGCGAACAGCAGCAGGCCGGCCGCGGCGACAGCGGTCATCCAGCCGATCCGGCTCGCCTCGAACCAGTCCCATCGGCTTCCCTGGGTCAGCACATAGGTGGCGCAGGACAGCGCCATGCCCAGCCCAAGCAGGCCGACCCAGTCCAGCCGGCGCGGCGGCGCGGGCCGGGCGGGCGTCGGATCGGCGATGAGCAGCAAGCCCGCAGCGCCCAGGGAAAGCGGCAGGACCGCAAAGAAAATCCACCTCCAGTCGTGATTGTCGACCAGCCATCCTTCGAACAGGGGCGCCGCGGTCGCCGGGGCAACGACCGATCCCATGGCGAACATCGCCTGCAGGATCGGCTGGCGCGCCGCGGGGAAGTTCCAGAACAGGATCGCCTGTCCGCTGATCAGCAAGGTCGCCCCGGCGATCCCCTGAACCATCCGCAGGACGATCAGGAAATCGAGCTGGGTCGTCGACGCCGCCCCCGCGCACGCCGCGCCCATCGCCAGCGTAGCGACCAAAAGCAACCCGCGCGGATCGATGCGGGTCAGGAGCCAGGGCGCGAAGGCGAAGCCGATGAACTTGAACGCGGTATATCCGACGTCGAGCCATGCGAACTCGTCGGGCGTGGCCGAGGTGTCTCCAATGATGTCGGCGCGGCCCAGCGCCAGCAACGTGCCCGCGACCGCTTCCGTCAGGCTGGAAAGGATGATGCCGGCGACGAGGAGCCGGCCGGTCGCGGCGCTTGAAGGCGCCGCCGCCGCCGGGGCAGCGAGGGCGGTCATGACCTTGCGCCGCGCTCGACTTCGACCCGTGCCGACAGGCCTGGGACCAGCCGTCCGGGAAGCGGGTTGCGCTGGATTCGGATCTTCACCGGCACGCGCTGCACGACGCGGACGAAATTGCCCGTCGCATTGTCGGTGGGGATCAGGGCAAATGCCGATCCGCTGCCGGGCGCGAGGCTGTCGACGACGCCCTTGATCACGACGTCGGGATAGCCGTCGACGCGTATCCGCGCGCCCTGTCCGGGGCGGATGTGCTCCAGTTGCGTTTCCTTGAAGTTGGCGACGACGTAGAGATCGGCAACGGGAACGATGTCGAGCAGCGAAGCGCCGGGCGCGACGAGCCGACCGACGCGAACCTGCCGATTGCCCACGACGCCGGCGATCGGCGCGCGCACCACCGTATTTTCCAGGTCGATGCGCGCCAGATCGCGCGCGGCGATCGCCTGCGCAAGGGCCGCGACGGCTGCCTGGCGCTGCGTGCCCAGAAGCTCGACACGCTGGCGCTGGGCATCGATTGCAGCGGTCGAGACGGAGACGCCCGCCTCCGCGCGCGATCGCGCCGTCTCGCTTTCGTCGACTTGCGCCTGGCTGATGGCGCCGCCGTCGATCAATTCGTTACGGCGATCGCTCGTCCTGCGCGCAAGACCCAGGTCGGCGACCGCCGCGCCGCGCTGCGCCGCCGCCTGACGGACCAGGATATGCTGCAACCGTATGTCTTCGCCGCTGTTCGCCAGCCGTGCCTGGGCTGCCTTCACATTGGCTTCGGCCTGCGCCAGCTTGGCCCGATAGTCGCGATCGTCGATGCGGAACAAAATATCGCCCGGCCGGACGGCCTGATTGTCCCTCACCGCGACCGAAACGACATATCCGCCCACCTTCGGCGCCATGGAGGTCACGTCGCCGCGCACATAGGCATTGTCGGTTTCCGCCGCGCCGCTGCCGCCCCACACCCACGCGCCCAGCGCGACGCTCGCGGCCGCGACGCATAGCAGCATGCCAATCTTCTTCCCGTCAGCGCTGGCCATGAAATCTCCGGTAATAGGAATTACCATTGACCCATAGGGTAATCCCAATTACCAGTCAATGGCGTAGGCGAGGGAAGGAGACGTGCCAGTGAGCCAGACGCCGGGCCGGGGCCGCATCAAGGTCGGTCGCGACGAGCTGCTTGCCGTTGCGGCGAAGATCTTTTTCGAACAGGGCTACGCCGCGACGCGCATCGACGACATCATCGAGCGGACGGGCGGTTCGAAGCGCAACATCTATGCCGAGTTCGGCAACAAGGAGGGACTGTTCGCCGCGATCGTCTCCGAACAGGCCGGCCAGGCGCTGGCCCCGCTGGCGATCGACAATGCGGCGGGCCAGAAACTTGAGGAGGTGCTGCTCGACTTCGGCCGCCGGCTGATCGACATCTACATGTCACCCGCCCTGCTGGGCGTTTACCGCATCGCGATCACCGAATGCGCCCGCTTTCCCGAACTCGTGCGGCGCTTCTACGATCTCGGCCCGGGACGCGCGGGCGCCACGCTCGCGGACGTGCTCAGGGCGGCCAAGGCGCGCGGAGAGATCCAGACCGACGATTGCGCCGTAGCGGGCGATCATTTCGTCAGCATGATCCGCGGGAACATGCATCTGCACGTCATGCTTGGCCTGCGCGACCCGCCGGATGCCCAAGAGCGGCGCCAATTCGTGGCGTCCGTCGTCGATCTTTTCCTGAACGGGCTCGTCCATGCCAGGCCGGAACAGGACTAGCGACCCGAATCCGCAGCGCGTCGCATCGCGGGGAGACCTTGTTGGTCGATATGGGCCAAAATAGTGGCTGGGGCGGCAGGATACAAATTCCCGTAACAACACATTGATAATGAAATATTATTAAATAAAATTATAAATTAAATTCAACATTTTATACAACATATACATGATCCATTTTCGGATTCATTGAAACTTATTAATCTATGACGGAATATTTTCAATAAAAAACTCTTCAATCGTCTTATATTGTCTCAATAATTACCAAATTCAAGAGTGCATTTCTTGCTTGCGTACCGAAGAGGCTTCGATATCGCCCACCGCAAACCCGTGATGCAATGGAACACCCAGGTGAAGCCAAGTTGCCCGGCGCAACGCGCCTTGGTCGAAGCGACGCGCTCTGCCAGCTCGACGCCGGAGGCCCAAGCGCTTGTGCCTGGCGCGATGACCGCAGGGTGAACCGACAGACTGCCCCCAACACGAATCGCGCATTGCGCGCCGTTCTTCAGTGCGTGCCACAGTCCTTTCGTCTCAAAAAAGGCTCTGCCGCTGTATTTGCCCTGGCCTGAACGTCCGGCAGCGAAAATTTTCTGGCTATGCTTGTCCCCCACAGAATCTCTTTGGCCCCATCTCGCCCAAGTCTCGGATTCTCAGGGGCTTGACGCTGCAAGCACCGCTCCTAATCCTGACGCTCAGGGGCACACCACATGTATCGCAACATACAGGAATTCGCCATGACCGCTCAGCCGCCAGACCGTATTCTCCGCCTCAACACTGTGCTTGACCGCACCGGGCTCAGCCGGGCCACTCTTTACCGGAAGATAGCGGACGGTAGCTTTCCCAAACAGATCCGCATTGCCAGTCGATGCATGGGGTGGCGGGAATCCGCCGTTAACGCCTGGATCAGCAATCCCATGGTCTATAGCGTCGAGGATGGCTGATCACATCCCATCCAAATTGGCGCCAGTTGGCGTTGCGTCGCTCCCGTCCTGATCTACATTATTCCCACCGCTCTTTCCCCCTTGGGGCGGCAAACACACCGAACCTCTTCCCCGCCGTTGAGCTTGCTCCGGCGGGGTGACTTTCCTTCATGCACCTTGCATTCTGCTTGGATAGGCGCGTCCGGTGGATTTTTGACTGGGCTGTCGACAGTCCTGACAGGCAGCTTTCGGGCGGCAGGTAGCTAAGGTTGTCGTTCGTTAATACGCAACAATGATAGTAGTCCGGGTACTACCTTCCAAAGGTTGACTTGATTTGATCGATAAACCTCAATGCTGCATTCCGAAGACGAGCAAGCCAGGATTTCGGCTTGGCGTCGATAGCGACATGGCGGGAAATCTGCTTCTGCATGAGCGTTCTCGCCGCTTCTGTGCTAAACGCATCCAGCCACTCGACCTGTCCGGCTGAGATGACATAATGTGATTTGCAGGGACCATCGCATACTGCGATGGAAGGGCGGATCGTGGCAAACCCGTTATCGCAATAGACCTGGTGGCTATCGGGAACGAGGAGCGTGATGCGGTGGCCGCAGCCGCAGGCACAGAGAAGTCCGGCGAGCTCGAATTCCTCACTGTGATAGACAGTTTCAGGCTCCAGCTGCTTAGGAATCCGTTCGACCGCTTGATAGGCAAACCTCATTCTGAACCCCCAAAGCGATCAAGATCAAAGGATGCGCCAGCGCGTCAACCTTCTTCATTCCTACTGCCCGATGGATGAAACCGGGGATTCTGAAGAGCGTGTGGATATGGACCTTATCATCGTCGAAAAGGCCGATCTTTTCCAAATGCGTCCGGGCGATGAAATCGAGGATGTAAGCTCCCGTGCCGCCGAGGCCAATGATTGCTACCTTTATGCCCCTCAACCGCGAAGCCACGTCATTGAGGTGGTAGCGTGACGACATTGAGTCTGAATGCGCAACGGACTGTTCTGTGCCGCGGCTTTGATTTCTATGCCGCGCAGCGGGCTGGCATCGGGGAAAACTGCCATCGCGGGTGCAACGATCACATCGAGATAAGTGCGCACCTTTTCTTCAAACGACCGATATGGGCGCATTGCGCCAGAAGCGAGCAATTTGAACGAAAAGGAATGGTTGCAGACAAAGCCGTCAGCCACCTGGACGGTAGCCGCGCCACCGCCCAATCGCAGCGCCCGCCCGTTCTGATCGTGCGGACGGCATCCCTTGAACCATGCCTGATGGTCGCTTGGGGCATCGATGACCCAGTTATTCAGATCGACTGGACTTGCCCAATCGCCATATTCGAGCTCACCGGCGCTGTTGAGGCACGGTAACCCGTAGATGACGAAATAGGCGTTGACGAAGTCGAGGCGATAGCCCTGTTCCTCCAAGTCCCGGATGAAAGGATTATGACTCGCCAGTTCCTGAAACTCTGAAGCGCATTCCATCTTTAACCATTACCTCCTGACCTGGCGCGAGGGTGCCGCTGATGTTAGCGGAGTGGCCGCGTGAATATTTGATGAGATACTCGGTTGAAGAGGCGCCGCCGTCCTGAAGGTAGTAGGCGACGACCTCGTCATATGAGATTTTCGCCTTGGCCACTTCGTGGTCGTCTTGGTTGACGATGATGGTGACGGTCTTTTCCGGCTTTTCAGGCATGTTTTGAATCCAATGCAAGGGTTGGGTGTTGCGGCTTCGGAATCGGACCAAGGCTCCAAAGCACTTTGGCCGGAATGGGGATGAATCGTCGGTTCATCAGGAATTCGGGCTATCGCGCCCGTCGGGTTCACAGGCGACGCCTTTGAACGGCTTGCCGTCCTGCTTCACCTCCATGAAGTGTCCGGTGCGCTCGTTCCGTTTCTGATAGTTGCCGTCGGTCCGCTGAAATTGGGTGCGAGCGGTTACAGCGCCGCGACGGAAGTCATTCCCTGTGTTCTTGGCCATGAGATCGATTTCCTTGTTCAAGCCTGCGATTCACCCCGGCTTGAGATCGACCGCCGGATGGTGTGGATATGATAGCTAGTTTTTAGCTAGTCAAAGGCTATTTTTTGATTGACATTTGCCCGGGCATTGTGTAGCCCCACTCCCGCTGAAGGAGGCGTAATGGCTGCCAAGAAGACGATGACGCTCAACCTTACGGATGCGGAAATGCACGCACTCGAAGGCCTTTGCGACAAAAAGGATTTGAGCAAGACGGCTGTGCTGCGTCAGGCATTGCGGCTCTATCAGCTTGTTGAAGCCCGTGTTGAAAAGGGCGACAAGCTGTTTTTCGAGGACGAAAAGAGCAAAGAAAAAGCGGAAGTCATGATGCTATGACCGCAGCGATCAGTCCGATCGCACTCTTGAACGCGACGAGCGGCAAGCCTGAAGAAGCCGAACTCTGGGATGCGATAACCGAAAAGCAGCTGGGTGACTGGGAAGCCGAATGGATCCCGGAGCTCTTCAAGGCGATCCAGAAACTGCACCGCGCCGGTGTCGAGCGGGTGCATTGGCCGCAAAGTCGGCATTGGAATTGGCGTCAGAAGACCCAGGCTTTGCAGGGCATGTTGGCGCATCCCGGCTTCAGCGTCGTGTGCAACGGAACCACCCAGGGCATGATGATCGTGGACATCACAACGCATCGTTGCCGGGTTGAGAGCCAAAAAGGAAAGGACCTAGTTTATGTCGAATATGTTGAAAACGCGCCGTGGAACCGCCCCGAGCTGGCCAATCCGCCGCTCTATCGCGGTATCGGCAGCATTTTGATCAGGGCTGCTATCGCACTCAGTATCGAGGAGGAGTTTAAGGGAAGGATTGGCTTACACGCCTTACCGCAGTCGAATGGCTTCTATGCCAACACCTGCGGCATGACCGATCTTGGCATCGACGCAAGCTATCATGGTTTGCGCTATTTTGAGATGACGCCGGAGCAAGCCGAATCCTTCATTGCCAAAGGAAATTAGCCATGAAGATCGAGATCCCCAAGGATTGGTGTCTCAGGATGGCATCGCTAGAAGGTGACACCGAAATTGGTGCCGGCGTCACCGCCGCTGATCCGCTTTTTGATGGTGAGGCAGAAACGCAGGATATTGGCGAAGATGAGCCGAGCATTGCTTTTGGTCGCTTTGTCCGTCTCATGCGGCGCGACAAAGGTTTGACGCTTGAGGAACTTGCCGAGCAAGCCGACATTGACGTCGCCGAACTCGTAGAGATTGAGGACGATGTTCGTCACAAGGCTGAATTGCGGTCCGTTTATCAGCTGGCCAATTATTTTCAGGTTCCGCGTGGGAACCTGATGCAGGTGGCCGGTCTGACGACACCCAAGAATGACAACCTCATTCAAGAAGCCGTTCGATTTGCTGCGCGATCTGAGCCTGTGGCAGCACTTAGCCAGGCTGAACGTGCTGCATTGGAGGCGTTCGTCACGGTTTTGAGCGAACGGGACTGAACGTCAAGGAGCAGGCGGTTGAGCAGAAATCGACTTCTATCCGAGAGAACCGCCCATGATATCGATGCCCGCGTCGAACGGGTGTTGAAGGGGCTCGGGAATCCCGAGCCCCCGCTCCGGCTCGAAGACGTGCGGCATTTGCTCAAGCTCGATCTCAAATTCTACACGGCGAAGGATCCGAGCGTCACGCAGGAGGCGATTAGCAGGATCAGAGTCGCCACGCTTCAGGTTTTCAATCGTCCGGCACTCATTCTGGACGCCATCCACAAGTGGTCCTTGAAGGCGCTGTATCTGCCCGATCGCAAGCGTATCCTGCTTGATGGCGACCTGCCGATCAAAAAGCATCGATGGAACGAAGCGCATGAAATCGGTCACAGCCTTTTGCCGTGGCACGAGGATGCGATGCTTGGCGATAATAGCCACACCCTCTCTCCCGAATGCCATGAGCAGGTCGAAGCCGAAGCCAATTTTGCCGCAGGCCGCCTACTGTTCCTGCGCGATCGATTTACGGAAGAAGCCCTGTCGATGTCGCCGACCATCGAGACCGTGAAGAGCCTGCACCGCGTTTTCGGCAACACGCTGTCGACAACGCTATACCGATTCGTCGAGACTGCGGGCGCTCAAACTCCACTGGTCGGGATGATGACCGGCCATCCACACGTTTCTCGCCGCAAGCCGGACTTCGATCCAGCGAATCCCTGTCGGCATTTCATCCGGTCGCCGGCCTTTGCCAAACACTTCGGTAAAGTAGGCGAGTTGGAGCTGTTCAAGGCTGTCGCTGGATATTGCGGAGCACAGAGCGGCGGGCCACTCGGCAGTTGCGAACTGGTGCTAACCGACGACAATGGCGATCAACATCGCTTCTATTTCGAGACATTCTTCGCCTATTGGGACGCACTGACCCTAGGTGTGTACCTTAAGCCCGAAATTCAAATTGTCGCTGCTGCTTAGCTGGAACATCAGCTGTCCAGTCGCTTAGCAGCTCTCGCACCCCTCTGTGCCTCAGACACGAATCAGTCAGACCCTCGTAACCTTGCAGAAATCGCGGAAATTTGAGTGGAGTGGCTTCTCGCGTTAGAGATGAGCCACGCGTCAACGTTGGTGAATGTGTGGCAGGAATCGCGGACGCTACTGGGTCGTATCAATGGCAGCTTTGTTGGCGATCCTGACGGTCAGTCCCAGGCGCTTTCGCACCCCGGAGCTATCTTCGAGAAAAGGGCGAATTCGCGGTAAACTTCTCGCACCATTCCGAATAGCGAGTGAAAGTCACAATGCGAAATCGGAGCATGGCGGAAAATGCCGTATCTGTTATCCGGATGCATCGTCATAATTCTATCGTCGTAAAACTCTTCAAAAAAACGCATCCCCGACTGATCTTCATTACAAAGACGGTGAACGAAGCTTTGGGCATCATATGATGATGGGTTAGGATTGCCTGCCTTCATTAGTTGCCGCCGCACGAGTGAAAATAGCGCATCTAAAGCTATGTAAAGAGCGTAATTCGCCTCTTCTGCAAACTCAGCATGCATCGCGACCATTCGAGACTTCAGTAGGGCATGGAGGCCCCGCATCATAAGATCATCGTCGGTGCTGACGGCTAAAAATATCTCTGCCAGCAGTGCCGGGTTCAATGGTCGATGATGATACTCGAACGGGGGCCCATCGATTGCCAGAATTGGGGGCGATGTAGCAAGACGGCGCATCCCCGCAATTTCTGTTCGCAAAGCTTTTTCGGCCGCATGCAGGAAATCTGGGTCGTGTAGCGGCCCATCGTATTCGAGCGCGAACGAATCTGACACCGGGTAAGGAGCCACTAAACCTTCATCGAAGCCTACAGCCATAACCATGGCGGCGAGGAAGCGAACTTCGACGTCTGCGAGCTCATCGTACTCCGTATAGTATTCCCGGTTCTTGGCGGCTGGAATGTAACGACACGCGGTAAACATGGTGCTCTCGGTTTGGTGGGCGACAGCCTCCTCAAGCCGGATCGGGTCCGCCCAATACCGGCCAAAGGTCGACATTGGCCGAACTACGACATGGGGCCGGTCTTCCCAGTGGGGCACATGGCGGAAGGTCAGTTTCACGGGCGCAGCTTGGCCTATCTTTCCTCACAAGTCACGGGACCTGCTAAACGGCGATCTGCTGAATCTCCCCTGCGTCCATGGAAATGGAAGATATCATGAACCCACGCGGGCACGGCTGCAGATGTTCGGGGTGTGGGCGAGCGATCTGGGGGCACTTCTGATAGCAGCTGCCACTTATCGCGGCCATTTCGAGCGGCAGCTAAGCCCAATGACACCTCGCTGGCACCAATGCGGCGGCGAACTGAATGGAGGGCAGGTATCAATGAGCGGCTCGGGTGCCGGGGAGGTCAGCTTTGTCGGCGGCAATTTGCATCACATCGTTCCGGTAGCACCCGACCAAACCAAGACGTTCGTGCTGGCTCGCTCGAACGACAGGTGCGGGGAGAAGCAGTATTCGGGCCTCACGAACCTGCCCGGTGGGCGACCTCGTCCTGCCGCCGAGCGTGAAGGTTCATTTACAGGGAGCCGACGTCAGATTGCGTTGAAGTCTGTCGATATCGACACCGTTCTCCATTGAGCGATGGTGCCGCTGGCGAGTACACGGCCGATTGCGAGAGCATGGGGGCTTGCGCCCGGGTTTCGTGTCTTGCTTGTGGTAGTCGCCATCCTGATCCCCTGCGCTGGCAGAGGCCGCTGCAAGCAGACCAACAGGCAGTGCGACGGAGATGTTCCCGAGAAAAGTTGCTTTAGTCGCCTATGTTATAATGATCACTCCAATTGCCTCCTCAAGCTGCCACAGCGAACCAACGACGATGCACGAAGCATTGTGAACCCGGCTATAGTCATGCTCCTGTCCGTTCAGGAGTGCAGCACTCGATCAACCGCCTGGATCAAGCGATGCACGCTGATCGGCTTCTCGCAGAGCGGGATACCGCTGAAACGCGGAGGAAGGGCAGACTTGTCGTAGCCGGTGGTCAGCACGACCGGGACCCCGCGCTCGATCAGAAGATCCGCGGCCGGGAAAACCATCTCCCCGCCGAGATTGACGTCGAGGATCGCAGCGTCGATCCGCTGCTCGCGCTGGATCAAGGCCGTCGCGTCCTCAAGATCGCCGACCGGCCCGATAACAAATGCGCCGGCGTCCTCGAGCTCGGTCACAAGCTCGACAGCAAGCATATACTCGTCTTCTACGACGAGTACGCGGCAGCCGCGTAGCGCACCATCAGCCATGCGCTTCCTCCTCCGCGGGCCGGGTCGCCGATATCGGAAGAGAAATAGTGCAATGGACACCGTCCTGGCCGAGTTCGAATGTGGTTCGCGCCTTCAGTTGATACGGCAGGGCCCGCTCGATCAACTCACGGCCTTGACCTCCACCACTCGGCGTAGAGCTCGCGCTTGACATCGTGACGCCGCTCTCGCGCCAGTCGATATAGAGCCATGGGCCCTCCGACGCGCTGTTCTGCTGCTCGACTCGCCACTTTATCCGCAACCTGCCATCCGGCTGCCCGAGCGCGCCATATTTTACGGCGTTGGTCGCCAGTTCATGGAGCGCCATCGCCAGCGTCTGCACCGTCGATGAGCGAAGCCTCACATCTTCAGGTCCATCGAGACTGACCCGGTCGGCAGCTCCATCCAATGCCGCCAATTCGGCCTTGATCAACTCCCCGAAGGTCACTCGATCATGCTCGTTCAGGCGCGACAGGAGGCCTTGGACGCGCGCCAGTGCCTCCAAACGGTCGCGAAAGCGATGACGGAAATCCGGCAGATCTGCGCTCGCACGAGCCGTCTTGTCCGACATTGAGCGGACGACTCCCATCAGGTTACGCGTGCGGTGCTGGAGCTCCGCGACCAGCACCTGCTGGCGTTCCTGAAGCTCCCGGATGTCATGAATGTCGGTCGACGTGCCAAGCCATTCGGAGATCGCGCCGTGATCGTCGCGCACGGGAGCGGCGCGGGTCTGAAACCATCGATATTCGCCGCTCGCGGCATGGGAGATGCGCGCCTCTACCTCGAAGCTGCTCCGCTCCGACGCCAGCGACCAGGCGTGGCGCGCAGCATCACGATCGTCGGGATGGAAGGCTCCGAGCCATCCCCAACCTATGCTTTGCTCAGGTGAGAGCCCGGTATGTGCACTCCATTGCGGGCTGGACCACGTCCAATCCCCATTTCCAACGGCGCGCCAGACGAGCTGAGGTATGCCCTCCATCAGCACTTGGAGGCGAAGTTCGGCTTCTCTCAGTTCGGTGAGGTCATGGCCCACTCCCGCGATAACGGTGACTTTGCCGTCAGGACCGAGGATCGGAAAGTCGGTATCGCGCAGCCAGCGGATCGCACCATCAAACGGGCGCCTGATGCGATAGTCGAACGTGACCTGTTCACCCGCGCGAACGCGCTCGGTCGCGGTACGGGCGGCCTCGCGGTCTTCCGGCACGATGATTTCGAGCCAAGTCCGGAAATTATCGCCCCGTAGAGCCTCGTCGCGGCTCATACCGTACACCGCCTCGAACGCAGGCGTCAGATACTGCCACTGGAACGTCTCGGCGTCTCGCATCCACAGAATGTCGTGGGAAGCCTCGCCAAATTGGCGGAGCCGCTCCTCACTTTCGCGCAGCGCCGCCTCCGTGCGGACACGATCGGTGACGTCCTGGCCGATCTTGAGATAGCCGCGGAGGCTCCCGGCCTGATCCTTCAGGGCTATCGTCTGTCCATCAAGAAAGACGCGCGTCCCATCCTTCCGCTGGTGCCAGCGTACATTCGGGAAGGTCCCCTGGACGCGTGCGCCGAAAAGCTCTCGATCTGGTACGCCTTTCTGGCGATCCTCCGGCGTGAAGATCATGTCGGTCGTCGCACCCATCGCCTCGGCCGCCGACCAGCCCAGGATATCTTCCGATCCACCGAGCCAGTCGGTGATCCGATCGTCGGCGTCGCTGACCACCAGGACATATGCCCGGGCATTGTCCACGATAAGGCGCAGGCGTTCGTCGGTTTCCTTCAGGGCCGCAGCGGTCTTCAGGCGATCGATAACGGGACCGACCACCATCGAATATGTCTTGAGAAACTCGATATCCTCCTGACCGAACTTTCGCGGAATTCGGGAATCCACCTGCAACACGCCAAAGGGCATGCGGCTTGGCAGAAGGATCGGCACGTTCACCAGTGCCACGACGCCATGATCGATCAGGAAGCGCGGAAACTCGAAGCGCTCCTCATGCCTGATATCGTTCGTGATCACAGGCTCCGTTATTTCGATCGAAAACGCTTCCGACGATCGCTCGGTAAGGCTGACACGCTCCTGCCCGACGATCCCGGGCTTCCATCCGACACCGGCGCGAACGAGACCCGTTTTCGTACCGCGCTCGATCTCGATGACTTTGGCCAGATCGGCATCCAGCGCGCTGGCGATCAGCCGGCAGGCCTCGTTGAGGATTTCGTCGAGATCATCGTGGTCCAGCACGAAATCCCCGAACTCGGAGAGGGCGCGCTGGCGCCGCGCAAATTCTTCCTGGTCAGCCATCTTAGCCTAACGCCTTCGGCGCCACTTCGTCCCCGGACAGGGAAATTTCTTTCCTATTGATCCATAGCAATCGGGTTGCAGTGCGCTGGGCGCTTATCGTCGGCGATCGAGCCGGAGCGCTTCCGTCTTCGCATACCGTACGTGATCAATGTGCGACTGCATTCCGGATCGGCGCGCGATCGTTGCGATCGTTGCAGCCGGTCGGAAGAAGACGAGGCCGACACGAGGTAGGTAGTCCAGCAGGACTGTCGGAAAATAACTGCCCCGTTCCCGATGCTTATGTCAGGAAGGCGATGGAGGGGACCCGTCGAACTGATCCTCAGAATGACACTCTTCCCGGCTCCGCAACAACGGCAGGTTTGGTTAGAACTGGTCGTTCTGAGGGACGCCACCGAATGGCAGCAATGTCCCAGACCACGTCTTTCAGCAGTGCAGTGGACAGTGTGAACGTATGGCCGGTTCCGATGCCCTGACCAAAGGCCCCGAACGTCCGGAATGTCGGCGACAGTGGCTTTGTGAAGATCGGAACCCATTTGCTACTGGAATTTGTCTACTGCAGGTTAGGTCCACCGATCTTCTATAGGCCCCAATTTTCAGGCGGTTCAAAGATACGGACGTCAGTCTCAATGGACCGCGCCCGTGCCAGCAGGCCCGGCTTGCTATAGATCCAGGCCCGGCTCTCGTAGCGTTTCTCACTCAGCGAGGTGATGAGCATCGCGGCCCTAGGGACCCGCTTGCCGATCCGGCGCAGGGTCATATGATCCTCATTGCTCATCACTGCCGGGGTATCCGGATGCGTGTGCCAATCTCCAAGATAATCCAAATCGCCAGCGCTGACCGAAAATGCCTGACCTATTTGCTCCAGTTGCCAAACATGATCCGGTATGAAGGCGTGCCGCCCGTGCATTGCACGCGGTCCAGGACCGATGACCCGGGCCACAATCCGATCGTCCCCATCGTGCCAACCCAGCATCACGCCGCCTGTTTCCAGCGGATGGAATGCGGTGCCCAGTTCAAGAATTCGGCGACTTGCGGCGGCACTGAGCCAGAGAGTCACGCAACCTCCCGGCCACAGCAGATGAGTTGCGCGCGGGCATGGCCGATCTCCCAGGTCGGTAGAATCCGTTTCCCGCTCTTGAAGTGCGAGAGGACGGCAACGTCCCAATCCCCCGCGTCGAAGACATCCGGAATGGTGACGGCAAGCACACCGCGAACAACTTGTAGCGACACTTCCTGCAGATCGAACGAGCCCCCCGTGAATGTCGGCGCATTGCATCCGACAGGAAGTACGGTGCCGCCGGTGTCTTCCGCGGGCTGCGGTAATGTGCCGTCAAGCCATTGAGATTGGACGCAGAGGAAGCACGCTGGATGATTGGTCGCGAACTTCGCAACCACGCCGCCTGCGGCGCCGAGGGTCGCATAGCCGATCACAAGAGGTGTTCCGATATCCTTGCAATGAAACGCCAGCGCCTGCTGGCATTCGGTTGACGCCGACGTGTCGATCACGACGTCAACCGAGCCGATCAGCGACCGCAATTGCTGCAGGGGGTTCACTTGGAGGCGCCCCAGCTCCTGCAGGTCAGAAAGCGCCGCGCCGACTTTGGTTTGGCCGCTAGACGCCTGCGTCCACGGGTAGTTTTGCTGGATGAACCCTGCGAGCACTTCGGACTTGGAGACACCCCATACCGGGCGACCGAGCGGCCAGCGAACATAATTGCCGGGCTCGACCAGGTCGGGATCGAACAGGCTGATTTCCTTGAAACCGGCTCGCGCCAGCTCAATAGCGGCGAAGCTCCCGATCGCACCACATCCTATAAGCAGGGCCTTCTTACCGCGCAGCGCGCTGGCGACCGGCAATCGACTGAACATGTCGTCGGAAATGCCATAGCCCCGGACGAAGCTGACTTGGCGACGCTTGCCGAACCATCGACTAGCCAGGAAAATCCATCCATCACCAAGACCATTCGGACCATAAGCGACCTCCTCCTCAATGAGAATCGCCGTGATACTCAAGGGGGCTTTCCCGATCTTCGTCCAGGCGCTTGCTTCCCCCTGGAACAGGTTCGCCTCAGCTGCGACCAGTGCTTCTGCTTCGGTCAGGAGGGCTGTCGCGTCCCGTCCATGTGTCGGTTTCATGCGCACCCATCGGGCTGGCAGTGGCGACCACTTTCCTGTGCGCTGCGGCAGTTCGAATGGCTCCGCGAGCCAAACCCCTTTAGCAGGTTTCGCCTGCGTCATGATCGCTTCGAAAGGTGCGCCGTCCTTCTTAGGGCGCGCTATCGGGCGATCCTGGCTAACGGCGGTCGCTGGGCCGAATTTGCCGGTTGGAGCCGCGCGCCCTTGTCCAAAATACACGGCAGAGTTGGTTTCACCCTGGCCGTTAAAATAGGCCGAGAGCGGATCTGGGTAAGGCTCCTCCGCCTTAGCCGCTTCTTCCCAAGAACCAGCATCGCGGTGGCCGATGGCATCGAACAGCTGCTGCAACTGGCGATCGATCATATCAGCCACAAGTTCGTTCGGGTCCCACTGGCCATTGCCTTGGATCAAAAGGCAAAGGGCCTTGCTGTGCGGATTTTGATGGCAATCGAGTTCAAGATCGGGTGCCGTCACTTCGGGGCGGCAATAGGGATGTAACGAGGAGAACCCGACAAGTAGCCGAATATCTCCTCGCTCCTTGGCCGGCCAGATTGCTTCCAATAGGAGGAAGCCATCTGACTTGTGCTTGACCGAGACTGCAGCGCCGTTGCGTTCAAACGCGGCCAATTCGGCCCGATACAAGCCGTCCCACACCTCCCACCAACCCTCGGCCGCGGTCATCCGTTCAACCAACCGGGCGGTGGGGCGGCGGGTTGGACGGCACCGGCGGACCATCCGGACGGCCAGGTGTATGGCTCGGCGGGCCTTTGGGCACATCGGGGTGCTGCGGATGATCCGGGTGGCCCGGCGGATTTCCATTGTTGCTGTTCATCATGCTCTCCTGAGAGGACTCTTGACGCCGTGTCATCATAGACTAGAATCGCGTTCGAGTCCTGATTTGAACTGTATGCATCAGGACTAATTTGTGAATCAAGTCCACAAATGGACCGGGGAGCTTTTTATGGGCAATTCGCAAGCCGATGCTCGCGCGGGCATGGGAACGACCCGGATTCCGGTGGAGCTAGAGGCCTTTTTCCAGATCGCGGAACGCTGGGAGTTGACCACCGACGATCAGATCAGGCTCTTGGGCTCACCGGGTAGGTCGACATTCTTCAAATGGAAGAAAGAGGGGGGAACGCTTCCGAATGATACGACGGAACGCCTCTCTCACATCTTGGCCATATGGAAGGCCCTCCGTATCCTGTTCACAGTCGACGAACGCGGCGACGCGTGGATGCAAAAGCCTAACGAATTTTTTGATGGCCAGTCTGCTTTGGCTATCATGTTGCGAGGAGGAGTCGCAGACATATATCGAGTACGGCAATATCTGGATGCTCAACGCGGGGGTTGATCGCAATGGAGTTGGTCGACATCGAATGTGAACTTTACAGGCTCATTCCCTCGCGTTTCCCGCCCGTTTCTGTTTTCGACGGCCTCGTGGCAAACGACAGGCTCGATCAACTCGCGGAGATCGAGGCGCGCACCAATCCGCGCTTACAGTCAGATGAGCGGCTGCGAGTCTTATATGGTGATAGCGGGTCGCCGCAGCTTCAAAACTGGAATCTCGCTCCATTCAAATACCTCAACCCTGAGGGGAGCCGCTTCTTCCCACCTACTCGGCCAGCATTAGAACTTTCCGATAATCAACAGACGGCGCTCGCCGTAGCGGTCGCTCGGCGCGAGGGATTCCTGCGGCGAACGAGTGAGGCCGCACTTGGCTTGGACATGCGGATGCTCAAGACCCCGGTGGTGGGAAAGTTTGCGGACATGTCGGAAGTTTCGCCCGACCTGGAGCGGGAAAAACGCTGGGAGATAGCAAGAGATTTGCCAGAAGCGGCGGATGGCATCATCTACTGCCCCCCTGAGCGACCGTCGCACCGCTGCTACGCGGTTTTACAAGGCGACAGGCTGGGGCGAACCATCCAGACGGTTCACTATCGTTTTGCATGGGATGGATCACGTATTTCGGCCGTCTACGCCTTCGATGAAGTAGGCCGACGGTTAAGGCCCGAGGACCTTTCTTCGCCAGACGACGCTCTCGCCGCGTAGCCGCTTCCGACCATTATTGCCCGTAGGCATTGTCGTGAATGGACGACTGCTTTGTACGGTCCGGCTCGTGAGCAGAAACGGCCGGTTTGTCGCGAATGTGGCCATCGAGAAGGCGGCGGCGGAATTGGTAGGCAAAAGATATCGAAGCTAGTCCAAGCCGGCGCAATTACTGATCGATCGCCTGAGACACATTGAGCCTCAGGCGACCGGCTGATCAGAGTGGCAGTGGTGCCGCCGGGTTGACGAGACCTGCTTCGCGCAGCTCCCGCCAGAAGTCCGCCGGGATCGTCTCGTTCAACGCAGCGGTGTCTTCTGCGATGCGCTGCGGCCGGCTGGCGCCGGGGATCACCGCCGCGACCGCCGGATTGGCCAGCGAGAATTGCAGGCCGGCCGCTTTCATGCTGATGCCGTGACGGTCGGCAATTGCCTTGATCGCCGCGACCTTGACCAAAATCTCGGGTGTGGCGGGCGCATATTCGAAGTTCGGGCCACCGACGAGCGCGCCCGAGCTGTAAGGGCCGCCAACGACGATCCCGAGACCGCGCTCGGCGACCTTCGGCATCAGCCGCTCCAACGCCCGGTCATGGTCGAGCAGCGTGTAGCGGCCGGCGAGCAGCGATCCATCTGGCCGCGGCCTGTCGAGATCGAGCAGCAGCTCGACCGCCTCGACCCGGTTCACGCCCAGGCCCCAGGCCTTGATTGTGCCCTCGTCGCGCAGCCGGTCGAGCGCCCGGAACGCGCCGGTGCGCGCCTCCTCGAACCTGGCGAGCCATTCGTCGCCATAGAAATCCTGCGCCACGTCGTGGACCCAGACGATGTCGATATGATCGGTCTGCAGGCGCTTCAGGCTATCCTCGATCGAGCGCAGCGTCGCGTCGTGCGAATAGTCGTTGATCACCTTGTTGGGACGGCCATTGGCGAACACATCGCCCTTCTCGCCATTGTCGCGCGGCGCCTGCTCGATCTCGTCGAGCACGATGCGGCCGACCTTTGTGCTGATCACATACTCGTCGCGTGGCTTCCCCTTCAGCGCTTCACCCATGCGGATTTCGGCGAGGCCAGCGCCGTAGAAGGGCGCGTTGTCGAAATAGCGGATGCCGTCACTCCATGCGGCCTCGACGGTCGCCAGCGCTTCCTCCTCGGAGATCGCGCGAAACATGTTACCGAGCGGCGCCGCTCCGAAGCCCAGGCGGGAGGGAAGAATGTCCTTCAGTGCCATGATGTCGGTCCTTGTGTCTGGAGGATTCAGGCGACTGCCAGCGGATCGAACGTGAACGCGCTCCGCTCCGCGAGGTCGTTAATGGCGGCCAGATAGGCCTGAAAATGAGGGCTCGCGCGATGCGCAGCGACAGCGTCGGCGTTCCCGTACAGCTCGTCGAGCACGTAACGGCCGGGCTGCGCCGGATCGACCCACAGGTCGTAGCGCAGATTGCCGGGCTCGGCGCGCGAGGGGGCGAGCATGCCGTCTAGCAGGATGCGCAGCGCCTCGGCCTTGCCCGGACGCGCTGTCAGCACCGCGATGATCTTGATGTGGCTGGTCATGATGGTCGTTCCTGGCTGAGGTGAGTAGGTATGGGGGGCGGAGCGCCTGCGCAACGCTCCGCCGGTACTTCTCGTTCTCATGCGGCCCGACGTGCATCGAGCGCATCGATCAAGGCTTTCGCGATCGGATGATCGGAGCGCGGGTTCTGCCCGGTGATCAGCTCCCGATCGACGATCACGTTCGGCTCGAAGTCGACGGCCGTCGTCTCGACCTTGCCGCCGGCGGCGGTCAGGGCATGCGGCATGTCGAAATACATCTTCGCATGCAGGATGTGATCCTCGACCACCTTCTCCTCCGTCGCGGAGAAGATCGTCATCTGATAGCCGGCATAGGGCCAGCTCTTCGCCCATTCGCGTGCCTTGTCGTCAGCACCGGCGATCAGCGCCGCGCGGAAGGCGCGAGGGTCGTCCATCGCCGCGGTCAGCGCGATCGGACCGTGGCAGAGCAGCGCGGTGGGCTTGGCTGCCGCGTGGAAGTGGCGCAGGATGTCGCCGACTTCCGCGTCCTGCATCAGGTCGACCACCGGGGCCTGGCCGCCGGGGAAGAAAACGCCGGCATACTGGTCGAGGCCATCGTCGATCACCGCGCGGAGCGTGCGTGGCGCGTTCATCGCCGGGCTGTTGTCATAATAGTTGCGGGCGGCGCGATACGCGGCTTCGTCATTTTCGAAATGCGCTGGAGCATCCGACGCGGCATCGATGATCGGCTTGCTCCCATTCGGGGTGGCGAGCACGACCTCATAGCCGGCTGCTTCGAGCGCCATCGCCGGAACGACCGTCTCGTTGAGATACTGGCCGGTCGCGCCCCATTTGTTGCCCTGCACCTCGATGCGGGTCGCGTTGGAACCGATCAGCAGAACCTTACCCTTGCTCATGGAAACCTCCTGTCATCCGATCTCGTCCGCGTTCCGGACGATCAGGAGATGCGCTTTCCCAACTCATTGCAGAAGTTTATTTCTTGGATTTTGGATATACGTATGAGAGCATAACTTATGCGCTACGACCTCAATCTGCTGCCGATCTTCATCGCGCTGATGGAGGAGCGCAGCGTCACCCGCGCGGCCGAGCGGCTGGGCATGACCCAGCCGGCGCTGTCCAACGCGCTGGCGCGGCTGCGGCTGATGCTGAAGGACCAGCTCTTCATCCGCGAGCGCTATGGCATCCAGCCGACGGCGATCGCGCTCGAACTGGCACCGGGGATCGCGGACGCGCTGGCGAGCCTCGACGACGCCGTACTCGGGCAGCAGGACTTCGATCCGACCAGCGCCGAACGTCTCTTCACGATCGCGCCCAATGGCTATGTCGAGTTCGTGATCGTCCCCGCGCTGGTCGCGCGGCTCGCCGAGGTCGCTCCGGGCATCAAGCTCAGGCTGACGCCTTACGGCAACGACTTGATCGAAACCGGCGTCGTCTCCGGCACCACCGCGATGGTGCTCGGCCGCATCACGGAGCCGCCCGACAATCTCGTGGTCCAGCATCTGATGGACGAGGGCCTCGAATGCGTCGTGCGCGCCGGTCATCCTGAAATCGGAGAGGCGATCTCGCGCGAGCAGTTCGAGAGCATGCGCCACGTCAACGTTGTGCCGCCCGGCCGCATGCGCGCCGGCCTGTTCCAAGCGTTAGCCCAACAGAATCTCAAGCGCGAGGTGGCGCTCTCCGTCACCAATTTCTTCGCGGTTGCCGAGATGATCGCGGTCACCGACTATGTCGCAACGCTGCCGCGTCTCATCTGTCGCCGTCTGGCGCACGATGCCCGACTGCGCATCCTTCCGCCTCCAGTCGATCTCGGCAGCTTCCCGGTCGAGATGGCTTGGCATGTCCGCTACCGCCATGATCCCGCGCATCGCTGGCTACGTTCGCTGGTCGCGAAAGTGATCGGCGAGCTCACCGATGCGTTCGATCAAGCCGTCGGCGTGTCCAACAACGGCGCAGCATTTCAACAATAGAGCCGGTCTGTATCAGGATAACATCTGAAGGGCCCGTCCGCCTCTGAGAATGCGTGCCATAATCTTCGCTCGGCAGGCCGATCCCCGTTACCCACTCATGCACCAGGCGAGCGTATTGACGGGTGCTCATGTGGGTCGAACGATCGGTGCGGCTCGGAAGGCATAATCCTCCAGTGATCCGCCTCGCAATTCCAACCACCGGAGCAAGCTGGGGCGAGCATCGTCCATCAGTTGGAACTGAACCGGCCTCCCGGTCTTCTGTTGAACGACGATCGCCCGCGTCCGCACCTTCCGGTCAAAAACGGTGTCGCCGATCTTGATCTTCACCAAGTCACAGCCGCGCAGTTTACTGTAGATGTCGGAGCGAATTTGTCGCTCCGAGACCGCTCGCAATCTTATCCTTGGATGGGCTGCATGGAGAAACGAACACGCTCAAACCCTTTCCGAGTTCGAGGATCGGGCTGGTAAACCGACAAGCCCTGGCCTCCTATCGCTATTTCACCACGCCCAAGAGCAGTCAGCATGCTCGTCATAGCTTCGTGGCCCGCGCGCCAGCGCGCCTCGGCAGATTGGCTGGAGAAATCGAACGCCTTGCCGGCAACCTCCTTGGCCTGATCCGCATAGGCAAGGCGCAGCACCGTGACGGTCGCTGCTCTGTCGCCCCCGACATCAAAGAGCGCTTGCCAGGCAGCGAGAGCGCGACGGCTTTGCGTGGCGAACATGAGATCCTGGCTTCGCTTCGCGCTTTCCCTCAGCGTGCGCGGACGACTTCCAGATAGCGGCAGCAGATCTACCGCGATGCAGAGCAGCGGCCGCGTCCGCTTTTCGGACAGGATGATATCGAGGGGCAGGTTGACTGAAATGCCCGCGTCTCCCAGCAGCCGCTCGCCGATAGCGACGGGCGGGAACAGCGGAATGAGCGCGGCGCTCGCCCGAATCTCGTCGCAGCCAATCCAATGGCTACCCGTGTCGAAAGCAATATCTTCGCCGCTTTGAATATCCACGGCCGTGACCGACAAGCGCGGAGAGCCTCTATTCAGCCTGTCAAAATCAACAAGGCGCTGCAGAGTGTCGGCTAGCGGCCGCAGATCATAGAGGCTGGCAGGCTCGTCATTGCCCAGCGGGTTCCACCAGGGGCCGTAAATATGGCGGGGCACGAACAGCCCCGGATGCCCGCTAGCCAAGGTCAATGCGGTCGCCCAGCTGCGCCTCACTGTCTCCACGACGGCGGGCAGGTCGATCGGCTCGGCATTGCCGCTGCATTTCCACAACTCGCGGAGCCGGCTAACCCGGTCGGAATCCTTGTTGCCGCAAATCACCGCGCCGTTCACCGCGCCCGCAGACGCACCAGCGATCCACGAAGGCTCGAGTCCCTGATCATGGAGCGCCTCATAGGCTCCAGCTTGATACGCGCCTAGTGCGTTCCCGCCGCCAAGCACCAGCGCAACTTCATAGGGTCGGCCGTTCACCGGGAGCTGTCCAGAGCCATGCGTGGGTTCTGATGGTAAAAGACGAGCGCCACAATATCTCCTGTGCTGTAGCATCCCAAACTGCTGGCAGGATGCGTCGTTCCACTGTGAGATGATGCTCGTCACCCCTTTTTCAGAGAGCCCTGGCGTTCTTATATCGCGTCTGCCGGACCAGCCGGGACGGCTCAACGTGGGCAGGGCGATACGCGCCGCGCAAGAAGCGAAGGGCTGAAGAACGCGCCTTGCGCGTTAAGTCGCCTGGCTGGATTTCCTTGCAATGACGTGGCCCACAAGGATGAGGACGATGCCGGAGGCAAGGAACAGCCAGTCCCACATCGACAGGCCAAGCGCTTCGACGACATGGTGCAAATCGAGAAGATGGTGGTCGATCAATCCTTCAACGAGGTTGAACCATCCCCATCCAGCCAGCATGTAACCGATCAGCCGCCAACCTGCTGCGCTTGCGTCTCGCCTGCCGTTCAGCGCCCGCCAGAGCAGTGTCACGCCGATCAGCGTCGCCATCCACATAAATGCGTGGAAAAGGCCATCAGCGAGCATATTGGCCTTCATGTTCATCATGCTGTGCAGGGGAATGACCGCCGAAAGCATGGCATGTGCCTGAAAGATCTGGTGCAGGACTATCCCGTCGAAAAACCCTCCAAGGCCAATGCCAAGCATGATCCCCGGAGGCGCAAGCGACGGCAGGTCAGTCATCCGATCGCTCATCTGCATGCATCCCGCTGCGCTGTTCGCCGGCAAACGTCATGCGCCGCTCAAGCCGGTTGCAACGCCCTGGCCAATTGGGGGCATTGCCCTCGTGGTGCTGGTATCTCCATTACGGCGCTGCATCGCCTCAAGCTCAATCTCGTCATGCGAACAGAAGATGGTCACCTCGCCGCTCCTCTCGCGCTTCAATTCCCGCAGGCGCTGCTGGTTGGCGAAACGCAATTCCCGGTCCACCTCCATCAGATTCTGGTAAAGACGCAGGCCGGGCGTGCAGCGCCGCCTGTCTCCATCCAGTTCACGCCGGTAGAAATAAGCGTCCCCAGCATTTAGAACCCATCCATCGTCTGATCTGATCGCGATCCCGGCGTGGCCCCATGTATGCCCTGGCAAAGGGACCATCAGGATTTCGGGCGGCAGGCCGTCTAGCTGGCGGACGCGCTCAAGCCCAAACCAACATTCGCCGCTGCCGGCGTAAGTGCGCCAGTCCCGCACCTGCTCCCACTGCGCGGGCCGGTATCGGCGCTCTGCAATGAAGCCCCGCCGCTTGCGCTCGGCGGCTTCGCGCTCGGCTTCCATCACATGGACGCGCGCATTGGGGAAATCGTCCAGTCCGCCCGCATGATCGAAATCCAGATGCGTCAGCACGACATGGCGGACGTCCGATGGCGAATAGCCCATTGCCTTGATCTGGTGCAGCGCCGTCTCCTCCGCCCTGAAATGGATATTGAGCAGCGTACGAAAGAAGCGGCTGAGGCGCGGATGGGGATGGCGCACGTCTTCGCTGCCGTAACCGGTGTCAATCAGCACCAGTCCCTCGTTGGTTTCGACCAACTGCGCCGCGCAGGGAATAAGGCCGAACAGGCTCTTGCTGAAGCCATCGAACAACGGACCGCCAAGTGGGCAATCCGTCCCGCATTTCAGATACCGGACACGCATTATCGCGCCACGCCAATGTGCTGCGCCTCACCCCCTTCGGCCGTAAGCGCGGAAGGATAGATGAAGACGATCGAGGCGCCAGCAAGGACGACGAGCATCAGCGCAAGGGCAACGCTGCCGCTGATCCGTCCGCGGCGCCTTGCAAAGACCACCGCTCCGATCAAGGCGGCGGCGACAAGGACGATGATGGCGGTCAATCCCACCCATGACATAGCGTCTCTCCCAATGCCCAGGACCCAAAAGATCAGGAATGAACAGTGCCCCCGGCACGGCCGTTCCCTGAAAGCCGCTGCCGCCTAACTCAGGTAAGCGGCATGCTCGGATCATGCCCATGGCCGCCGCGTTCCTCCCGCGCCGCGTCGCGAGCATGAACCCAAATCCGGAGAAGCAGAGGAAAACCCCAATGGCCAAGAAGAGCGCGATCAACAAGAACGAACGTCGTCGCAAGCTCGCCAAGAAATATGCGCCGAAATACGCGAAGCTTAAGGCGGCGGCGAATGATGAAAGTCTCAGCCAGGAAGAGCGCCTGATAGCCCGGTTGAAGATGGCGGAAATCCCCCGTAACGGCAATCCCACGCGGATCAGGAACCGGTGCGAACTGACGGGGCGCCCGCGCGCCTATTATCGCAAGTTCAAATTGGCTCGGGTGATGCTGAGGCACCTTGCCACGAGAGGACAGTTGCCAGGCGTGATCAAGTCGAGCTGGTGACGCAGACCATGCTCCCTCTACTCTCAAGAGGCTGTGAGATTGAACGTGGATAGCCACCCCTGGAGGGGAATGGGCACAAGTCGGCCCCCCCATATCATTATATTGGGTGGCGGGTTCGCCGGTCTCGCCTGCGCGCGGGAATTGGGCGGCAAGCCCATTCGGGTGACGATTATCGATCGCAACAATTATCATCTCTTCGTGCCGTTGCTCTACCAGGTGGCGACCGCCGCGCTCTCGCCCGCCGACATAGCGCAGCCCATCCGCCGCATCCTGCGCCGCCACGACAATATCGAGGTTGTGCTTGGCGAAGCGGTGGGCGTGGATCCACAATCGCGCCGCCTGTCCCTGGCCGATGGCTCGTCACTCCATTTCGACAGGCTGGTGATCGCAACCGGCAGCCGATATAATTATTTCGCTCATCCGGAATGGGAACCGCTGGCGCCCGGCCTGCGCAGCATTGAGGATGCCCGCCTTCTTCGTAGCCGCATCCTGCGCGGCTTCGAGTTAGCGGAGCGACAGCCCGATCCCCACCGAAGGGCCGAACTGATGACGATCGTCATCGTGGGCGCGGGACCTACCGGCGTTGAAATGGCCGGAGCAATCGCGGAACTTGCGCATTACACGCTCGCCCGCGACTTCCGGCATATCGACCCCGGCGCGGTCCGCATCCTGCTGGTGGAGGCGGGCAAGCAAATCCTCACCAGCTTCCCCGACGGATTGAGCACCTACGCCCGACGGCGGCTGGAAGCCATGGGGGTGGAGATCATGCTTGGAAAGTCGCTCGAAGACATTGACGGTGACACGCTCGTCATTGGTGGCCAAAGGTTGCGGGCCGGTACGATCATCTGGGCTGCGGGAATCAAGGCGTCGCCCGCCGCGTTCTGGCTGCAGGCAGAATGCGACCGCAGCGGCCGGGTGAGGGTCGCTACTGATTTTTCGGTCCCAGGCCACCCCCATATTCATGTGCTGGGTGATAGCGCCGCAATGAATGACGAAGCCGGACAACCGCTGCCTGCGCTGGCTCAGGTAGCCCAGCAGCAGGGCCGCTATCTTGGGCAATCCCTCTCTCGCGAATTCACCGGCCGCGCACCGCTTCCCCCTTTCCGCTTTCGCGACCGCGGCAACACCGCGATCATCGGTCGCAACGCCGCCATCTTCGATTTCGGCAAGCGCCGCCTGAAGGGACGGCTGGCTTGGCTGCTCTGGGCCATTGTCCATGTCTATCTGCTGGTCGGCTTCGAAAAGCGGCTGCTGGTCAGCATCCAGTGGCTCTGGCGCTATTTCACCTATCAGCGCGGCGCGCGGCTGATCACGCAGCCGCCGCCACCGTTATCCCAAGGCCTGCCGGATCAAGGAAAGAGAGCCGCGATGCCAACGGATGACAACGAACGAATGAAGCCGGGTGACCAGGCACCGGCGGGAACAGAAGGAACCGGCGAGAATCTTTGTCCAACCTGCGGCGGCGGCGGCAGACTGAATGGCGAACCTTGCCCCAACTGCGAAGGGACAGGAAAGGTGATCGAGGGCATCGGCGGCGGCTGATCTGTATGCGCCCTTCGGCCCCTGCGGCAACAACAGGATATAGTCGATAACATGGGCTATGCACCCGCTTCATTGATGGAGAGGCAACCGAACGGAAACTCGCGCTCAGTGTTCCGCTGAGATGGGATATCCGGAAATTAGCCCCATATCGCCCAGGCTCGAGAATTTGTCGCACAGATGTCGAACCATTCTCTTGCTCGGCGCCAGCGGCTTCATCGGTTCGGCGCTGCTCACCCGGCTGAAACAAGATGGGTATTTTGTTACGGGCGTGGTGCGCGATCCCAAGGCGGCCGCCAGATTGCCTCTGGACCGGGCCATCGGCCTTGACCTTCGTTCAGCGACAGGCGCCGATAAGTGGTTGGACGCTCTGTCCGGTGTCGATGCGGTGATCAATTGCGCGGGCGTGTTGCAAGACGGGGCTCGGGACTCGACCGATGCCGTCCACGTGGACGCGCCAGCGGCGCTGTACGAAGCGTGCGAGCGCCTCGGCATTTCCCGCGTGATCCACTTCTCCGCGCTCAACGCCGAGCAAAAGCCACTGAGTGAATTTTCCGAAAGCAAACGCCAGATTGAGCATATCCTGGCCGCGAGCAGGCTAGACTGGGTCATATTGCGTCCGTCGGTGGTCGTGGGCCACAATGCCTATGGCGGCAGCGCCCTGTTCCGCGGACTCGCGGCCCTGCCGCTATCGGTGCGGCTGCCTCGAGCCGGCAGAATATCGGTGGTTCAACTCGACGATGTGGTCGAGACCGTCATTCGCCTGCTACGCCCGGATTCCGGGGGACGGATCGCACTCGATCTCGCAGGCCCCCGACCGCTCACGTTCGACGCCATAGTTACGCGATACCGCGCGTGGCTGGGCTGGAAACCGGCTCGGCCGGTTACCGTCCCGTCAGCGGCGATGCGGGTTGGATCGAAGTTCGGCGACCTCGCCGGGCGGCTGGGATGGCGGCCGCCTGTTCGCTCGACCGGAACGAGCGAGATGCTTCGCGGCGCGGAGGGCGATCCGGCTGGCTGGAACAGAGTCACGGCCATCGTGCCCCGGTCGCTGGAACAGGCTCTCGCGGCAGAGCCTGCATCAGTGCAGGAGCGGTGGTTTGCGCGCCTTTATTTTCTTCGGCCGCTGGCGATCGTCATCTTCGCGCTGTTTTGGATCACAACCGGCATCATCTCCCTCACGATCGGGTGGGATATAGGCGTGTCCTACATGCAGGAAAGCGGGGCTGGAGCGCTCAGCCAGCCATCCGTCATAGCCGGGGCGCTTGCCGACATCGCGATCGGACTGGCCATATTGTACCGGCCGACCACGCGCTGGGGGCTGATCGGCGGCGTCGCCATAACCCTCTTCTACCTCATCGCGGGAACGATCGTCCTGCCGCGCTTGTGGGCAGACCCGCTTGGGCCAATGCTGAAGATTTGGCCGATCCTTGCCCTCAACTTCATCCTCCTGGCGATCCTGGAGGAGCGATGACGAGCTACTTCCTCCTCAAATATGTGCATGTCATCGGCGCCACGATCCTGCTGGGCACGGGCGCGGGAATCGCATTCTTCATGCTGCTGGGCCACTTGACCGGACAAGCTCGCGTCATAGCGGGCATCGCCCGGATCGTCGTTCTTGCCGACTTTCTGTTCACCGCGAGCGCTGTGGTGCTCCAGCCGCTCACCGGTTGGCTGCTGATGCGGAAAGTCGGCTACTCCATGAATGAAGGCTGGATCGCCGTCTCCTTGGGTCTTTACGTGGTCACGGGGATATTCTGGCTGCCGGTCGTTTGGATGCAGATGCGGATGCGGGATCTTGCCACGGAGGCCGCCGACGGCGGCGCTCCACTCCCAAAAGCCTATCATCGCCTATTCCGGCTCTGGTTCGCCTTCGGTTTTCCGGCATTCGCGTCGGTGCTGGGCATCTTGTGGCTCATGATAACGCGGCCATCCTTCACATTATGATCCAATCGCGTCTTGTCCACCGGATGCTTGTGTGGGCATCGCTGGGTTCGGCGCCACGGTCCCCATGACAGCGGCCATGATGCGTCTGCATGCCTTGTTGCCCCATCGTCGCCGACCTTGAGGAGAGCCAGCGATGCAGCGTCACTATACTTCAGGCAGTAGAATCTCTAGAAATTTAGTCAAAATCTCTGCCCTCTCCCCACCCGCGCATCGATAAACGCAATGCAATCTATGAATCCACATTCTTTATAAACATAAATCATTTTTTATATTTATCATATTTGCAATATGGAAATTTTTTTCCGATTTAATTATCATTTTCCTTATTTTTACTTAGATATAACCTATGTTGACTGGAACAGTTTGCGATTAGAGAAGTTTAATCCAGCCCGACGCCGTCGCTTTGCGACGCGCAAGAACTGGAGACATCATGAAGGAGATCGAACTGCCGCAGGCCGCGCCTCGTGAGGAGGCCGGCCATGTTCGTGCGCTGACCATATTGGAGCGCAGCATCTATCGCGGCCCGCATTTCTTCAGCAACCGGCCGATGATCCGGATCCAGGTCGATCTCGGCACGCTCGAAGAATGGCCCACCGATCGGCTGCCCTTGTTCGCGGAGCATCTGATGACTTTGCTTCCGGGCCTCGCCGCGCATGGATGCAGCTACCAGGAGCCCGGTGGCCTTGTCCGCCGCCTGCAATCGGGAACATGGCTTGGCCATGTCATCGAACATGTCGCGCTGGAACTTCAGTGCCTCGCTGGCGCCAGAGTGACGCGTGGCAAGACCCGCTCGGTGAAGGGCCGGCCTGGGGTGTATAATATCCTCTACGCCTATCAGGATGAAGAGGCAGGGCTTGAGGCGGGCGCGTGCGCCATCGCGTTTGTCCTCTCGCTCGTGCCGGAGGGGCTGCGCGGCATCGCGGGCGTCCGGCGCCTGGGAACCTCCCTTCCCCCCGATCCGCGGAATGTCGGGGCCATGGTGGAGACGCTTCGCGCCATCATGCGCCGCAACGGCCTTGGACCCACGACCGCCGCTCTGGTGCGAGCGGCAGAGCGGCGCGGCATCCCCGTGGTGCGCCTCAACGACCAGAGCCTCATACAGCTTGGCCTCGGCAGCCGCCAGAAGCGGATCAGGGCCAGCATCACCGGCGACACCTCGCAGGTCGCGGTGGACATCGCCGGGGATAAGAATCTCACCAAGCGGCTGTTGGACGAAGCCGGCCTGCCTGTCCCCCGCGGCGGCCTGTTTCGTGATGCGGACGCAGCGCTCGCCGAAACGAAACGTCTGGGCTGGCCTCTCGTTATCAAGCCGCTCGACGGCAACCACGGCCGGGGCGTCACCACCGGCATCCGCGATGAGGTCGCCTTCCGCGCTGCCTTCGATCGCGCCCTGCGGCATGGCCGGCGCGTCATCGTCGAACAGCAGCTTCCCGGCCAGGACCACCGCCTGCTGGTGATCGGCGGCAAGCTGGTCGCGGTCGCGGAGCGCCGTCCCGCCCATGTCGCGGGCGACGGTCGCCTCACCATTGCTCAACTGATCGAGGAAGTGAACCGCGATCCGCGACGGGGAACGGGGCATGAGGATATGCTCACCCGCATTGTGCCCGATGACGCGATGGCGGCGCTGCTCGCCCGCGCCGGCCGCGACCTCGACACCGTTCCCGCGCATGGAGAAACGGTCCAGCTACGCGACACCGCCAATCTCTCCACCGGCGGCACCGCCATTGACCGCACCGACGACATCCACCCCCTCAACCGCCTGATCGCCGAGCAGGCGGCGGCTACGGTCGGGCTGGACGTCTGCGGCATCGACTTCCTCTCGCCCGACATCAGCCGGCCGGTCAACGAAACCGGCGGCGGCATTGTCGAGGTGAACGCGGCGCCCGGCTTCCGCATGCATCTTGAACCCTCATCGGGACCGCCGCGCGATGTCGCCGCTCCCGTCATCGACGCGCTCTTTCCCCCCGGTCGCCGCAGCCGGATTCCGATATTCGCCATCACCGGCACCAACGGCAAGTCGACCACCGTCCGCATGGTCGAGCGCGTGCTGAGCCGCCATGGCCTGAACGTCGGCATGACAACGACCTCCGGCATCCATGTCGGCGGCCAACTGCTGAAGGCATCCGACGCCAGCGGCCCGCGCAGCGCCCGCTCGATCCTGCGCAACCCGACCGTTGATGCCGCCGTCCTGGAAACCGCGCGCGGCGGCATCCTCCGCGAAGGGCTGGGCTTTGACGGGGCGGATGTGGGAGCGGTTCTCAACGTGACTCCCGATCATCTCGGCCTCAAGGGCATCGACACGCTGGAGGATCTGGCGAACGTCAAGGCGGTCGTCGTCGAAAGCGTCGCCCGGCGCGGCTACTCGGTCCTCAATGCCGACGATCCCATGTGCGTGCGGATCGCCCGGCACGCACGGGGCACGCTCGTCTGGTTCTCGCTCCATGGCGGCGACCGCATGCCGGAACCGCTGCGCCGACATATCGAGGCAGGCGGCATCGCCCTCATGCGGGAGCCAGGACCGGATGGCGGCATGCTCGTCATCCACCATCAGGGCGGACGCATCGACCTTATGCCCGCCGCTCATATTCCCGTGACCCTGAACGGCATTGCCGATTTCAACATCGCCAACGCTCTCGCCGCCGCCGCGATGTGCTTTGTCCATGGCGTTCCGGTCGACACCATTCGGGAAAGCCTGGCGACGTTCACCAATTCCTTTTCAGACTCTCCGGGACGCCTCAACATCCGCGACGCGCACGGTCGCCGCTTCATCCTCGACTATGCTCATAATCCCGCAGGCCTCACCGCCCTCGGCCAGGTCGTCGATGCCCTTCGGGGCCGCCACCGCCGCGTCATCGGCATGGTCAGCATCCCTGGAGACCGGCGCGACAGCGACATCATCGACATGGGCGGGATTGCAGCGGCGATCTTCGACGAGATCATCTTCCGCGAAGCCCCCGACGGTCGGGGACGGCCACCGGGAGAAACCAACGGCCTGATGTCCGAGGGAGCGTTGCGCGCAGGCGCTCCGGCCGAGCGGGTCCACCGCATTGTCGACGAGTTGGAGGCGGTGCAGGCCACGCTCAAGCTGGGCCGGCCGGGCGACCTTCTCGTCATCCTGCCGACCTCTGTCGGTCAGGTCTGGCAGCAGGTGCTGGACTACGCCCCCGACGACATCCCCGCGACGCCTGCCCGGAAGCCCGCCCATGCCTGAAGCAAGCTGGGCCATCATCGTCCATGGCGGGGCAAAGACGATCAAGAGCGCGCTGCACCAGCGCAACCGCGACGGCTGCCTCGCGGCAGCCGAAGCCGGCGCTGCCTTGCTGCGACAGGGCGGCAGCGCACTTGCGGCTGCCGAAGCGGCGGTTAGGGTGTTGGAAGACAATCCGCTGTTCAATGCCGGTTTCGGCTCCGTGCTCAACGCCGATGGCGAGGTGGAGATGGACGCGGCGATCATGAGCGGCGCGGACCTGGCCCTGGGCGCCGTCGCCGGAGTGCGGCGCATTCGCAATCCCGTCTCGCTGGCAGCGGCCCTTCTGCCTGAAAGACCGGCTTTTCTCGGCGCGGAAGGCGCGGAACGCTTTGCAAGCTCGCGGGGGATCGATTTCTGCGACCCTCGCGAGATGATCGCCAGCGATCGGCTGGCCTCCGAATATGCCAAAGCCCATGACACGGTTGGCTGCGTCGCGCTCGACCTGCACGGCCATGTCGCCGCCGCCACCTCCACCGGAGGACTTCCCGGCAAGCATCCAGGCCGAATCGGAGACTCCCCTGTTCCGGGTTGCGGCCTCTATGCCGACGATCGGCTGGGCGGCGTCGCCTTTTCGGGCGATGGCGAAAGCATCCTGCGCACCATGCTTGCCGCCCACGTCATGCAGGCGCTCGCAACCTGTCCGGCCGACATCGCGGCGGAAATGGCCTTGAGCCAGATTGGGCGCGTCGGCGGAGAGGCCGGCGCAATCGTCATCGACGCGGGAGGCCGTTTCGGCATCGCCCATAACAGCGACCACTTCGCCATAGCGCTGCACCGCAGCGGCTGGAGCGAAGGAACAGGCGCGATCCATCGCAACGAAGTGGAGACGTTACTTGACGAATGACCGCGCGGGACCGCTCATCATCATAGGCGGCCGAGAGGATAAGGAGGGCGAGAAGCTGATCCTGCGCGAGGTCGCCGACCGCGTGGGGGACGGCAAGCTCGTCATCGCCACCGTCGCCAGCCATCAGCCCGAAGGCTATTTTGACGCCTATGTAAAGGCGTTCGGGGATCTGGGCGTCCACGATCTCGCCGAACTCTATGTCCATGAACGGAGCGAGACACTGGAGGCCAAAGCCGCCGACATGCTGGAAGACGCCGCCGGCATCTTCTTCACCGGCGGGGATCAGTTGCGCATAGCCAGTCAGATCGGTGACACGCCGGTGGAAAGGATGGTCCGCCGCCTCCACCTGCGCGGCGGCGTGGTGGCGGGTACGTCCGCAGGCGCTTCCGTCATGAGCGAGACCATGCTGGTGCGCGGATCGAGCCAGGAATCGCACCGCATTGGCGATCTTCACATGGCGCCGGGCCTTGGCCTGATCCGCGACGTCATCATCGACCAGCATTTCGCCGAGCGCGGTCGCATCGGCCGACTGCTTGGCGCCGTCGCCCAAAACCCGCGGGTCCTGGGCATCGGCATCGACGAAGACACGGCAATCATCCTGGAAGGCGGCAGCTTCCGGGTGCACGGATCGGGCGCCGTCTATGTCGTCGACGGCGCTGGCATCACCCATTCCAACATCGCCGAGGCGAGCCCGGAACGCACATTGTCCATTCATGATGTGCGGCTACATGGCCTCAGCGATGGCGACGGCTATGATTTGAAGAAGCGAACGCCGCTCTCCACCCGTGGAAGCTCTGAAAAGGATACCGCCGGCTGATCGGATCAGCGACAGACGCTAATTCGATACCTCTGTGTTTCTCCTTGACGCCCTGCTCATAGCTGTTGCTTCAGGTTGCACACGCGCTCTGCCTGGGCCTCCATTTCGATGGGGCTTTTGATTGCGACAGGGGACCGCGCACATGATGGATCAGCTGATTCCAATCATGGAGCTTGCGCAGCGTTTCGGCTTCATCGCGGCCCCACATTCCGGTGGCGACGATCCGGGGAATAGGGAATGCTGCCTTTTGCCGGGACATCAGCTTGTCGAGCGAGGCACGAAGTCGCCCTTCGGTCAGATATTCTTTACGAACAATTCAAGCCGCCATCCAGGCAAGGTATCTTCGAGGCTCCGCCACGTGAGCCTAGCATCCTCGGTTTGGGTAGCGCTAGCGCCCCATAGTGGACGAACAGCCTTTGAAATTTGGGAACGGGTTGCCGACCGTCAGCTTCTCTAATGCCTGCTACTGTCGCGTGACAGATGACACCGTACCAAGCCCCACATGCTAATTTGTGGGAACTACCGAGGCGGGCGAGCACTTGGTAAGAAATGCCTGCTTTTGAGGAGAATGCCTTGAGTGGATCCGGCCGCTGGCTGCCGAAGGAGTGGGGTACTTACAAGCTTCCTGGTTTGGCGCAGTCGAACAGACCTGTTATAAAAACCGGGCCTTTCGGTAGTTCGTTGAAAGGTGAACATTGGCGTGAAACCGGGCGGCCAGTGATCACAATCGGCTCATTTGGCGAAAGCGGTTTCATTGAAGATGAGCTGCTTTTCGTTGATGAGAGGAAAGCCAAGAGTATGATTGAGTACGAGGTTCACCCCGGTGATCGACGCTGTCTCGCTCCGAACCCGACTGTCGCGAATGTCCCAGAGGCGGACATGATGACCGGCCCGAGCGCGGCAATGAGATGTCCGCTGCCTGTGAGTGAAATCTGGCCGCTGAGCGGCGAGGAAGGGTCGTTCTCGTCCTCTGACCAAGGAATAGGACGGATAGCAGGAGAGTTCGGCTATCACCAGGACGTCTGAAACCAGGCGAGCGCCTTCTCCTGCTTGCGCTGAGCGACCTTGAAGCCCTCCAGTGCGATCGGCGCCGCCTCTTCGGCGGCGTCCAGATATTTCGCCCACCACGCCATCATCTTGCGCCGATGCGACAGATAGCGCGCCGAATTGTAGACGCCCCTCACGCCGCGCGGCATGTGCGCCAGCTGCATCTCGATCCAGTCCGGCATGAAATGCCCCGATTCATTGAGCACGGTGCTGGCAAGCGATCGAAAGCCATGGACGGTCGCCTTGCCACGCAGCCCCATGCGATACATGACGTCGAGCATCCGGTTCTCGCTGATCGTATCCGAACGGGAACCAGCGACAGGGAAGAGATATTTGCCCAGCCGTTCATTGCCTGCCTTGCCGTAAGGATTGACGTCCCTGATCCTGCGCAGCAGATCGACCGCCTGGGGCGGCAGCGGCACCAGGTGCTCGGAACGCATCTTCATGCGCCCGGGCGGTATCCGCCAAAGCGGTTCGTCGCTCCCCAGCCCTTCAAACTCGCTCCATTGGGCAAAGTGCGTCTCCTGGGTGCGCACCATGGTCAGGATCGTCCAGCGAAGCGCAAGATGACTGAGTTCCAACCCGCGTCCGCATTGAGGCGCGCATAGAATTCAGGGAGATCCTTGATTTCGATCTTGGCGCGGTGACGGACCGGCGAGGGTTTGATCATCGCGGCCGACAGGTCGCGGCATGGATCGGTTTCGCACCGCCCGTCGGGAATAGCGTAACGGAAGATTTCGCTGCAATGATTCTTGATTCGGTGCGCCATCTCATAGGAACCCCGCGCCTCGATGACCCGCAAGGCTTCGAGCATCGTGCGCGGCAGGATGGAGCGGATCGGCTTGTCGCCGATGACGGGCAAGATATCCTTCTCCAGCCTTCCCTCGATAAGGCGGGCATAGCGCGGGGACCAGGCGAGGCGCCGTGCCTCGATCCATTCGCGCGCGATCATCTCGAAAGTCACCTTGTCGGCGACGGCCTGGAACCTAGCCTCCTTCTTATGCGCGATGGGATCGGTGCCTGCAGCCAGCAGGGCTTTCATCTCCTCGCGCCAGACCCGAGCGCGGTGGAGGCTGACGGCGGGATATTCGCCGCCGTCGATGGTCTTCTGCTTGCCCTCGAAGCGATAGGCGAGACGCCAGCGCTTCCGTCCGAAGGGCAGGACGAAGATATGAAGGCCACCACCGTCGGATTTCTTGATCGGCTTGTCCAGGGCGACGAGGGTATTGAGCAATAGATCGGTCAGCATGAACGGAACTCCGGCTCTGCTGCTCCGGGTCCGGTCCTGCGCGACCGCTTTTTCTGCCTTCGATTCCTGTTTTTACCAACAGGCTGACCAACAAATCGCATGAGACTGTCCGATCGGAATGGCTCCTGTACAGGACAGAATATACGAAACAAGTCACTGAAAACAGGCCATTTTTCTGGAACCCTTTGAGACCTTGTTGGTCATAATGGGCCAAAATAGTGGCTGGGGCGGCAGGATTCGAACCTGCGCATGGCGGTACCAAAAACCGCTGCCTTACCGCTTGGCTACGCCCCAGCATGGGCCGGACACCGCCGGCGCGGACCGCCATATAGCGCCTGTTGCGCGAAAGGAAAGCCTAAGGCTGTATCGACATTCAGAAGATGGCGAGCCGAAAATGGTGGTTTCCCGTGACCCGGCGCGCAGCCTACTCAAAGTAGGTGAGCACCGGAAGCACGGGGATTGAAGCGAGGCACGCGACTCGCTTCAACCATTTGCAGGCCGTCAGGGCTGAATGTCGATACAGCCTAGTCATTATTTTCCGGAACCGCCAATATGCGCGCCGCCCCTTCCTCTCAGCCTGGAACCGACCGGCATGTCCGCGCCCCATTCCCCGACCCCCGCCCCCACATCCCAGATCGCGCCCGCTTCGCCGCTGTTCCTGCGCGAGGATGAGATCCGGCGGGGCATAGAGATGCTCTATTTCGGCTATTCCGCGCTCACCCGCTCGATCGACGAGGGGCTGGCCGCGCAGGGGCTGGGCCGGGCGCATCATCGCGCGCTCTATTTCATCTCGCGCCAGCCCGACCTGACGGTGAAGGACCTGCTGCGCCTGCTCGCCATCACCAAGCAGTCGCTGGGCCGCGTGCTCAACGACCTGATCGAGCAGGGCTATATCGAGACGCGGCAGGGCGCCAGCGACCGGCGGCAGAAACTGCTGCGGCTCAGCCCCGCCGGCGTCGCGCTGGAGGCGGAGCTGTTCCGCGCGCTGCGGGAAAAGATGGCCGCCGCCTACGCCCAGGCAGGGCAAGGCTCCGTCACCGGATTCTGGCGCGTGCTGGAGGGGCTGATCCCCGATCAGGACAGGTCCATGGTGTTCGGCCTGCGCGGCCGGTGAAGGGCCGTCGCGCAACCTTATCGCCGCGGGAGCGCTTATCACCCCTGTGTTGAAGGCAAGACAAGGGTGAATCCATGCGCACAAAATTCCTGGCCGCCATGTCGGCGCTGGCCATGCTCGGTGCGTCGGCCTGTTCGGAAAAGGCGGCCGACAATCTGGAAAATGCCGGCTCCGCGATCGGCAGCGACGTCGGCAACACGGTCGACCGGGCGGGCGACAGGATCGACCGGGGCCTGGACGCGGCGGGCAATGCGATAGGCGAAGGGTCCGACCGACTGGGCGCGGCCATGGACAATGCGTCCCGCGATGCGGAGCGGGAGGCGCGCGAAGCCAAGCAGGACGTCGGCGCGGCCATGGAACGCGCGGGCAACGACATCAGCAAGGAGTGACGGCCCGCGAAGGGCGCGGCGCTTGACCTTGGCGGCCATCGGCCGCACCAGCGACGGCATGTGCGCCGCGTCCCGACATCCCGCCCCCTCCCGACTGATGATCGGACGCCCGGAACTGGCGCTGATCGGCATCACATTGCTGTGGGGCGGCACCTTCCTGATCGTGCACCAGGCGATGCGGCACAGCGGGCCGTTGTTCTTCGTCGGGCTGCGCTTCGGCACGGCGGCGCTGATCGCGCTCCCGCTCGCCTGGCCCGTCCTGCGCGGCGTCACGCGGCGGGAATGGCTGGCGGGGACGATGATCGGCGTCGGCATCTTCACCGGCTATACGCTCCAGACCTGGGGGTTGCGGACGATCCCCAGCAGCACATCCGCCTTCATCACCGCCGCCTATGTGCCGCTGGTGCCCATCCTGCAATGGATCGTCCTGCGCAGGCGGCCGCGCCTGGCGAGCTGGATCGGCGTGGCGCTGGCCTTCGCCGGCCTGCTGCTGATCGCCGCGCCGAAGGACGGGCTGTCGCTCGGCCGGGGGGAGGCGCTGACGCTCATCAGCACGCTCGCCATCGCGCTGGAGATCATCTTCATCAGCCTGTGGGCGGGCCGCGTCGACGTGGCGCGGGTGACGTTCATCCAGTTGGCGGTGACGTCGCTGCTCGCCTTCGCCTGCATGGTCCCGGCCGGAGAGGCGATCCCGCCCTTTTCCTGGATCGTCATTCTGTCGGCCTGCGGCCTGGGCCTGATGACGGCGCTGATCCAGCTCGCGATGAACTGGGCGCAGCGCAGCGTGTCGGCCACCCGCGCCACGCTGATCTATGCCGGGGAGCCGGTCTGGGCGGGCCTGATCGGCTGGATCGCGGGCGACCGCCTGCCCGCCAGCGCCCTGCTGGGCGGCGCGCTGGTGGTCGCCGCCGTGATCGTCAGCGAAATCCGCTTCGGCAGGCCTCAGGGCATTGCGCGTTAAATCAAATCCCCGCCATTTGTGAGTTTACGGCCTAGGGTGTGTGGGGATTCAGTCCATGGCGGGCTGCAAATAGCGGCTTTCTGCGCTTCCGGTGCTCACGTACTGAAGTACGCT
>NZ_ATDO01000067.1:0-38834 GCF_000445085.1 Sphingobium sp. HDIP04
GTTCTCGAAATCCACTATTTTCGCCGCGCCCTGAACTGAATCCCCACACACCCTAGCGGCGAAACACCGGCGCCCGCTTCTCGAAGAAGGCGGCGAACGCCTCCCGCGCCTCGTCGGAGGCCAGCGTCTCCCTGAACAGCCGCGCCTCCTCCTCGATCCGCTGGTTCAACACCGCCGGATCGCCCTTCATCAGGCGGCGGGTCGCGGCGAGCGCCCCGGGCGGCTTGGTCATCAGCAGCGCCGCCTTCTTCCGGGCATGGTCCAGCAGCGCGTCGGCCGGAACGATCGCCGTGACGAAGCCCGCATGGTCGGCGGTCTGCGCATCCATCGGCTCGCCCAGAAGCAGCATCGACGCCGCCTTGGCATAGCCCATCGTCGCCGGAGCCAGCAGGCTGGAGCCTGCCTCCGGCACGATCCCCAGATTGACGAAGGGCATGGTGAAGCGCGCGTCGGGCGCCGCATAGACCAGGTCGCAATGGAACAGCATGGTCGTCCCCACGCCCACGGCCAACCCCTGCACGGCGGCGACCGCCGGCTTGCCGAAATTGGCGATGGAGCGGATGAAGGCGAAGGCCGCCTCCCCGCCCTGCGGGCCGGACATGAAGTCGTTGAGGTCGTTGCCCGCGCAGAAGGCGTCGCCCTTCCCGGCGAACAGCACGGCGCCGATCTCGTCCCGGGCGGACGCATCCGCCAGCGCGGCGGTCATGGCGCGGTACATGTCGGCGGTCAGCGCGTTCTTCTTGTCGGGACGGTCGATGTGGATTTCGATGACGCCCTGGTTCTCGACAATGGCTATCCCTTCGCTCACGACCGGAGCCTCCTTGCTGTTCTTCCGCCCTTGCACGGGCCTTGTGGTTCGTCGCGACTGTTGGCGCATCTGCGCGGGCGCGTCTATCCTTTTCCGCCCGTCCTGCCTAAAGGCGACCCATGCAACGCCTGCGCGAGATACTGGACCCCTTCCTGCTGCTGCTGATCGGCACCGTGGCGCTCGCGTCCCTGCTGCCCGCGCGCGGGGAGGCCGCTGGCCTCGCCGGGGCGGCGGCGGACGCGGGCATCGTCCTGCTTTTCTTCCTGCACGGCGCGAAGCTGTCGCGGGAGGCGATCTGGAACGGCGCCAGGGCGTGGAGGCTGCACCTGGCGACGCTGGGAACGACCTTCGCGGTCTTTCCCCTGATCGGCCTGGCGACCCAGCAGGCGACGGCGATCCCGCCATCGATGCGCGCCGGCTTGCTGTTCCTGACGCTGCTCCCCTCCACGGTGCAATCCTCCATCGCCTTCACCGCCATCGCGCGGGGCAATGTCGCGGCGGCGGTGGTCAGCGCATCCTTCTCCAACCTGCTGGGCATCGCGCTGACGCCGCTGCTGGTCGCGCTGACGATGGAAAGGGGCGGGACGGGCGGCCTGATCTCGCTCTCCTCGATCGAGGACATCGTGCTGCAACTGCTGCTGCCCTTCATCGTCGGCCATCTGGCGCGGCCATGGATCGGCGGCTTCGTCAGCCGGCACAGGGCGATGCTGGGGCGGGTGGATCGCGGGTCGATCCTGCTGGTGGTCTATGCCGCCTTCAGCGCGGCGGTGGTGGAGGGATTGTGGCAGACGGTGTCGCGCGGCGAATTGCTGCTGCTGGCCGCGGCCTGCATCGCCATGCTGGGCGTCGTCCTGGTCTTCACCCTCCTGCTCGGACGGCTGCTGGGCCTGTCGCGGGAGGATGCGATCGTGCTGCAATTCTGCGGATCGAAGAAAAGCCTGGCGACGGGGGTGCCCATCGCCGGGGTGCTGTTCCCCGCCGGCGCGGTGGGGCCGATCCTGCTGCCGGTCATGCTGTTCCACCAGATACAGTTGATGGCCTGCGCCATGCTCGCCCGCCGCTACGGCGCGGCGGCGGACGCCCAGGCCCGCCTGGCGGCGGCGGGCTGAGGCGATGGACCGGCCGGTCCCGACCCCGGTCGCCATGGGCTGAATGTCGATCGGCCCCAGGACCGATCCGATCGCCGCCATTGCCGGAAAGGCGCCGTATGTTATACATACGTAAAATATATCGGCTGGGGCGGGCGCGCGATAGTGACGGATGACGGGCAAGGGGAGGATCCGGACGCGGCATGGAGCCTGCCGGCCTGGACCTATCGCGATCCCGAATTTTTCGATCTGGAGCGGCGCCGGATATTCCGCCCCTCCTGGCAAATCGTGGCGCATGAAAGCGACATCCCCGCCCCCGGCGATTTCCGCCTGCTCGACTATATCGGGGAAAGCGTGATCCTGATGCGGGGCGGGGATGGGCTCGTCCGCGCCTTCGCCAATGTCTGCCGCCATCGCGGCGCGCGGATCGTCGACGCCGCCGCGGGCTGCGCCAGGACGCTCACCTGCCCCTATCATGGCTGGACCTATGACGATCGGGGCCGGCTGTCCGGCGTGCCGCTGGAGGAAAGCTACGGCCTCGACCGCGCCCGCCATGGCCTCCACGCCGTGGAGGTCGAGAATTTCCACGGCTTTCTCTTCGTCAGGCTGGAGGATGACGGCGGCCCCTCCGTTGCGGAGATGATGGCGCCTTATGTTCAGGAGATCGCGGCCCACCGCTTCGGCGACTTGCAGGCCATGGGGCGGGTGACGCTGCGCCCCCGTGCGGTGAACTGGAAGATCGTCGGCGACAATTATGCCGACGCGCTGCATGTCGCCGTGGCGCATCCCGGACTGCGGCGGCTGATGGGCGAGGGCTATCGGGTGGAGGCGGCCGCCCATGCCGACCGGATGAGCGCGCCGATCCTGCGCCGGCCATCCGCCAAGCTGTCGGAACGGGCCTATCAGCATTTCCTGCCGCGCATACCGCATCTGGGGGATGAGCGGCAGCGGCTTTGGACCTATTTCAGGCTGTGGCCCAATATCGCCTTCGACATATATCCCGACCAGGTGGACTTCATGCAATGGCTGCCGCTGTCCCCCACCCGATCGCTGATCCGGGAGGTTGCCTATGCGATCCCTGACGAGCGCCGGGAAATGAAGGCCTCCCGCTACCTCAACTGGCGGATCAACCGGCGCGTGAATGCGGAGGACCGCGCCCTGCTGGAACGGGTGCAGGCGGGCCTTTCCTCCGACAGCTTCACCGTCGGCCCCCTTTCGACGCAGGAGGTGGCGCTCCGCCATTTCTGCGCGCGGATGCGGCGCATCATTCCGCAGGCCCGGCTGCGTCGCGCCCCCGCCCCTGGATGGAGCCGGGCGGCATGACCGGGGCCTATGACGCGGTCATCATCGGCGGCGGGCATAACGGGCTGGTCTGCGCCTTCTACCTGGCGCGGGCGGGATACCGGGTGCGCATCCTCGAACGCCGCGCCATCGTCGGCGGCGCCGCCGTGACGGAGGAGTTCCACCCCGGCTTCCGCAATTCGGTGGCAAGCTACACCGTCAGCCTGCTCCACCCCAAGGTGATAAGCGACATGCGGCTGGTCGAAAATGGCTATCGCGTGCTGGAACGGCCGATCGGCAATTTCTTCCCCCAGCCGGACGGCCGCTATCTGAAGCTGGGCGGCGGGCTGGAGCGGACCCAGGCGGAGTTCGCGAAGTTCAGCGTGAAGGACGCCGCCGCCCTCCCCGCTTATTATGACGCGCTGGAGGTGGTGGCCGACCTGCTGCGCGACATGACGCTCAAGACCCCGCCCAATGCCGGCGACGGGCTGGCGATGGTCGTCGCCGCGCTGCGCCAGGGCCGGCGGATCGGCGGCCTGACGCTGGAACAGCAGCGCGACGTGCTGGAACTGTTCACCCGGTCGGTGCGCGGCTTCCTCGACGGCTGGTTCGAGAGCGAGGCGGTGAAGGCGGCGTTCGGCTTCGACGCGGTGGTCGGCAACTACGCCTCCCCCGACGCGCCGGGCAGCGCCTATGTGCTGCTGCACCATGTCTTCGGGGAGGTGAACGGGAAGAAGGGCGCCTGGGGCCACTGCGTCGGCGGCATGGGCACGATCACCCGCATCATGGCGCAGGTGGTGCGCGACCTGGGCGTGGAAATCAGCCTGGAGGCGCCGGTCGCGTCCGTGCTGGTCGACGGATCGCGGGCCGTGGGCGTCCGGCTGGAAAGCGGGGAGGAGGTGATGGGCAGGGCCGTCATCGCCAATGTCGGGCCGAAACTGCTCTACGAACGATTGATGGACCCCGCCGACCTGCCGCCCGATTTCCTGAAGCGCATAAGGGGATTCAGGGCGGCGTCGGGCACCTTCCGCATGAACGTCGCGCTGTCGGCGCTGCCCGACTTCGCCTGCCTGCCCGGCCTGGGCGAGCATCACCAGTCGGGCATCGTCATCGCGCCGACGCTGGACTATATGGACCGCGCCTATATGGACGCGAAGCGCGAGGGCTGGTCGAGGGAACCGATAGTCGAGATGCTGATCCCCTCGACCGTGGACGAAAGCCTCGCCCCGGCGGGATGCCATGTGGCGAGCCTCTTCTGCCAGCAATTCGCGCCGATCCTGCCCGACGGCCGCAACTGGGACGACGAACGCGAGGCGGCGGGGGATCACGTCATCGCCACCGTCGACGCCCACGCGCCCGGCTTCGCCCGGTCGGTGATCGCCCGCGACATCCTCTCCCCGCTCGACCTGGAACGGAAATTCGGCCTTGTCGGCGGCGACATCATGCACGGCAACATGACGCTGGACCAGCTATGGGCGGCGCGGCCGGTGCTGGGCCACGGCAACTATCGCGGCCCGCTCAAGGGCCTCTACATGTGCGGCGCGGGCACGCATCCGGGCGGCGGCGTGACCGGCGCGCCGGGCCATAATGCGGCGCGGGAAGTGATCAGGGACGGCGCGCTGCTGGGGCGGTGGTTCGGGCGGGGGTGAAACGGCATGCGCCGCCATGCCTTGCCCTCTCCCCCACCCTCGCCTAAAGGATCGGTTCATGCCCGACATCACCGTTCCATCCGCCCAGTCCGACCTGACCGGCCGGGCGTTGTTTCCGCACCGGCATCTCCTGTCCATCGCCGACCTCAAGCCCTGGGAAATCCGCTTCCTCCTCGATGAGGCGGAACATTGGGCGAAGAGCAACCGGGGCGGCGCGCGCAAGCATGACGACCGCCTGGCGGGCATGACCCAGATCAACGCCTTCTTCGAAAACAGCACCCGCACCCTCCTCTCCTTCGAGATCGCGGGCAAGCGGCTGGGCGCGGACGTCGTCAACATGGCCGCCGCCACCTCCAGCGTGAAGAAGGGCGAAACGCTGATCGACACCGCCATGACGCTGAACGCCATGGCCGCCGACGTGATCGTCATCCGCCACGCCAGTTCCGGCGCGGTGGCGCTGATCGCGGACAAGGTCGATTGCCCGGTGCTGAACGCAGGCGACGGCTGGCACCAGCACCCGACCCAGGCCCTGCTCGACGCGCTCACCATCCGCCGCCGCAAGGGCGGGTTCGAAGGGCTGGTCGTCGCCATCTGCGGCGACGTGCTGCACAGCCGGGTTGCGCGCTCGAACATGCTCTGCCTCGCCGCCCTGGGCGCGCAGGTCCGCGCCGTCGCCCCGCCCACGCTGATGCCGCCGGAGGTCGAGATGCTGGGCGCGACCCCCTATAGCCGCATGGATGAGGGGCTGGAGGGCGCCGACGTGGTGATGATGCTGCGCCTCCAGAATGAGCGGATGGACGGGGCCTTCATCCCCTCCCCCCGCGAATATCACATGCTCTACGGCCTGACCCCGGAACGGCTGGCCATCGCAAAGCCCGACGCGCTGGTCATGCACCCCGGCCCGATGAACCGGGGGGTGGAGATCGCCAGCGTCGTCGCCGATCACCCGGACCGCTCCGCCATCACCGAGCAGGTGGAAATGGGCGTCGCCATCCGCATGGCCTGCCTGGACGTCCTGACCAGAGGCGCGCGCGGGGTGGAGGGCTGGGCATGACGATCACCACCCCCGCCCCCTCCCTCGTCATCCCCGCGAAGGCGGGGATCCATCTCCCGCCCCATCCCGAAGCGCAAGGCAGGGGGAACGCGCAATGACCAGACTCGCCATCGCCAACGGCAAACTGGCCAACCCCGCAGGCAAAGACCTGACCCCCGGCGTCATCCTGATAGAGGATGACCGCATCCTCGCCTCAGGCGACGTCGCCATCCCCTCGGACGCCGAAACCATCGACGCCAAGGGCCTGGTCGTCGCCCCCGGCCTGATCGACCTCGGCGTCTTCGCCACCGACAAGCCCGCCTTCCATTTCGGCGGCATCACCCGCGCCGCGCTGATGCCCGACCAGTCCTCCCCGCTGGACGACGCGGGCCTCATCCGCCAGGCCACCCGCGCCGGAAAACCCGATTTCTGGGTCCACCCCATCGCCGCCGCCACGCGCGGCCTAAAGGGCGCGGAACTGGCCGAAATCGGCATGATGCAGGCGGCAGGCGCGAAGGCGGTCGGCACCGGCCGCCAGTGGATCGCGGATTCGGGCGTGATGATGCGCGTCCTCTCCTACGCCTCCGGCCTCGGCCTCACCGTCATCACCCATGCCGAGGATGCGGGCCTCGCGGGCAAGGCGGTCGCCACCAGCGGAGAGACCGCGACCCGCCTCGGCCTGCCCCACGCCCCCGCCTGCGCCGAAGCCATGGCCATCGCCCGCGACATCATGCTGGCCCGCGCCACCGGCGCGGCGATCCACTTCCGGCTGGTGACGACCAAGGCAGGCTTCGACCTGATCCGCGCCGCCAAGGCGGAGGGATTGAAGGTCACATGCGGCATCAGCCCGGCCTATCTCTTCCTCTCCGACAATGCGGTGACGGATTTCCGCACCTTCGCCCGCCTCTCGCCTCCGCTCCGTTCGGAGGATGACCGCAAGGCGTCGATAGCGGCGGTCGCGGACGGCACGGTCGACGTCATCACCTCCAGCCACGACCCTCGCGGGCCGGAGGACAAGCGCCTGCCCTTCGCCGACGCCGCGCCGGGCATGGCGGGCGCGGAAACCCTGCTCGCCCTGTCGCTCAACCTGGTGCGGGAGGGGCATCTGTCCCTCAACCGCCTGATGACCCTGCTCAGCGCCAATCCGGCGAAGATATTGGGCGTGGACGCGGGCGGCTTCGCGCCGGGCAGCGCGGCGGATCTGATCTTCATCGATCCCGACGCGCCCTGGATCGTCGATTCGGGGAAAATGGCGGCGCAGGCCGGAAACACCCCGTTCGACCGCATGCCCGTGCAGGGCCGGGTACGCAGGATCATGAAAGGCGGGAATTTCCTTTAAGTTTCCTTCTTGCCCAACCCGGTCCGCCACGCTAAAGCGCCCTCCTTCGCTGGCCCCGGCCAGTGCAGGAGTGTAGCTCAGTTGGTAGAGCGTCGGTCTCCAAAACCGAATGCCGGGGGTTCGAGTCCCTCCACTCCTGCCAAGCGAACTGGCCGCGAAACCTTGAATTATCGGGGGTTCGCGGCTAGCTGTGCTTGACGAAGCATGGGTCGCGGAGCGCGGCCGCACCCCCGGACGCCGAACAGGGCGGGATCGGGAGGGCGGACTGTTGCTTCGCGCTTTGGTGTTTGTTGGAAGGATTTGGTGCGGGCGATGGCGAAGGTTTCTCCGGGCGAATTCGTCAATCAGGTGAAGGCCGAAGCGTCGAAGATCGTGTGGCCCACCGGCCGCGAAACGATCATGACCGGCGTGATGGTGGTCATCATGACCTCGCTGCTGGGCATCTTCTTCTTCGGCATCGACACCTTCTTCGGCGCGATCGTCCAGTGGCTGCTGGCGTTCGCCGCCGGCCAGGCTTGAGAGTTTTTGATTACCGCGATTTCCCAGTGAATCGCTTAGTGGGAGTTTGAGACGGCAACATGGCGCGCTGGTACATCATCCACGCCTATTCGGGCTTCGAGAACAAGGTCAAGGAATCGATCCTGTCCGAAGCCGAGCGCATGGGCCTCTCCCAACTGGTCGAGCAGGTGGAAGTCCCCACCGAGACCGTGACGGAGGTGAAGCGCGGCAAGAAGGTGCAGGTCGAGCGCAAGTTCATGCCCGGCTATGTCCTCGCCAAGCTGGCGATGAACGACGACATCTACCACCTGGTCAAGAACACGCCGAAGGTGACGGGTTTCCTGGGGTCCAGCGGCAAGCCGCAGGCCATCAGCGAGGCGGAGGCCGCCCGCTATTTCGGCGCGCAGAAGGCCGCCGAGGCCGCGCCCAAGCACAAGATCAACGTCGATTACGAGATCGGCGACAGCGTCAAGGTGCTGGACGGCCCCTTCGCCAGCTTCAACGGCACGGTCGAGGAACTGGATTTCGAAAAGAACCGGGTCAAGGTGTCCGTGTCGATCTTCGGCCGCGCCACCCCGGTCGAACTGGACTTCGAACAGGTCGAACTGTCCAAATAAGGAAGCCTGGCGAAGTAAGAACAACATCCGTCACCCCGGACTTGATCCGGGGTCCCGCTTTCTTCTCGAAAAGGCGGCATGACGGCAAAGGAATTTCCGGGAAACCGGGAATAGCTGCGGGAGGATCGCTCCGGTGATCCGTCAATACCGCTAAACTTGAACCGGGCGCATCCTCGGACGCGCCCAGCAACAGAGTGAGTGAACATGGCCAAGAAGATTACGGGCTATATCAAGCTCCAGGTGCCCGCTGGAGCCGCCAACCCCTCGCCGCCGATCGGCCCGGCGCTGGGTCAGCGCGGCGTGAACATCATGGAATTCTGCAAGGCGTTTAACGCCTCGACGGAAAAGATGGAAAAGGGCACCCCGCTGCCGACCATCATCACCGTCTATGCGGACCGTTCGTTCAGCTTCGTCACGAAGCAGCCGCCCGCCACCTATCTGATCAAGAAGGCCGTCAACCTGAAGTCCGGCTCGAAGGAGCCTGGCAAGGTTTCCGCCGGAAAGATCAAGCGCTCGCAGCTCGCCGAAATCGCGCAGGCCAAGATGGCCGACCTCAACGCGAACGACATCGACGCGGCGACGAAGATCATCGAAGGCTCCGCCCGCGCGATGGGCCTCGAAGTGGTGGAGGGCTAAGAGCATGGCAAAGCTGACGAAGAAGGCCAAAGTTCTGGCCGCCGCCATCGACAAGGAAAAGCTGCACGGCGTCGACGAGGCGCTGGGCCTGATCAAGACCCACGCGACCGCCAAGTTCGACGAAAGCGTCGAAATCGCGATCAACCTGGGCGTCGATCCGCGTCACGCCGACCAGATGGTCCGTGGCGTCGTCACGCTTCCGGCCGGCACCGGCAAGGACGTCCGCGTCGCCGTGTTCGCCCGCGGCGACAAGGCTGAGGCCGCGACCGCCGCCGGCGCCGACGTGGTGGGCGCCGAAGACCTGCTGGAATCGATCCAGGCGGGCAATATCGACTTCCAGCGCGTGATCGCCACCCCCGACATGATGGGCCTGGTCGGCCGCCTCGGCAAGGTTCTGGGTCCCAAGGGCCTGATGCCGAACCCGAAGCTGGGCACGGTCACCCCGAACGTCGCCGAAGCGGTCAAGGCCGCCAAGGGCGGCCAGATCGAATTCCGCGTCGAAAAGGCCGGCATCATCCACGCCGGCCTCGGCAAGGCGAGCTTCTCGGCCGAAGACCTGCGCAAGAATTTCGACGCCTTCGTCGACGCCATCGTCAAGGCGAAGCCGTCGGGTTCGAAGGGCAAATATGTCCGCAAGATCGCCCTGTCCTCCTCCATGGGTCCGGGCGTGAAGGTCGACGTGGCGGAAGTCGCCTCGGTCTGATCCGACGCACAAACAGATAGGGGAGCCTCCTTCCTCCACATGGGGAAGGAGGCTTTCGCTTTTTATGCTATGCCGTGCTCCTGCGAAGGCAGGAGCCCAGGGTCCAAGGTCGCGCACCTCACCCTAGGCTCCTGCCTTCGCAGGAGCACAGCATTTCCAAACACCGCCGGGGACACCCCCAGCAACGGTGTGAACTTCGGGGCGCATGACCTTGCACCCCGGCTCCAAAAACCCCCGGAGCGCATTGAGGTCACCTTCGTATCCGTCGGGAATGGCGGGTCGCCTTTTACCGATGGAAAAATAGAATGTCTTTCGAACACCTCCCCCCTCTCCTGTCCGGCGCCCTGACGCGAAAGGGCTATGAAAGCCTGACCCCCGTCCAGGCCCAGGTCACCCAGCCGGAAGCCGAAGGCCGCGACCTCATCGTCTCCGCCCAGACCGGCTCCGGCAAGACCGTCGCCTTCGGCCTGGCCATGGCGAAGGAACTTCTGGGCGACGCCAGCCGCCTCCCCGCTCCCGGCCTGCCGCTCGCCCTCGCCATCGCCCCGACCCGCGAACTGGCGCTGCAGGTCGCCCGCGAACTGGAATGGCTCTATGGCGAGGCCCGCGCCCGCATCGCCACCTGCGTCGGCGGCATGGACGCCGCCAAGGAACGCCGCGCTCTCAGCCACGGCGCGCATATCGTCGTCGGCACGCCGGGCCGCCTGCGCGACCATCTGGAACGCGGCGCGCTCGACCTTTCCGGCCTCAAGACCGTCGTGCTGGACGAAGCCGACGAAATGCTCGACATGGGCTTCCGCGAGGATCTGGAGGAAATTCTCGACGGCGCGCCCGAAGGCCGCCGCACCCTCCTCTTCTCCGCCACCATGCCCAAGCCGATCGTGGCGCTCGCCAAGCGCTACCAGAAGGACGCGCTGCGCATCTCCACCGTCAGCGACGAGCGCGGCCATGGCGACATCAGCTATCAGGCCGTGACCGTCGCCCCCGCCGACATCGAAAATGCCGTGGTCAACCTGCTGCGCTATCATGAGGCGGAGACGGCGATCCTCTTCTGCGCCACCCGCGACAATGTCCGCCACCTCCACGCCAGCCTGACCGAGCGCGGCTTCGCGGCGGTGGCGCTGTCGGGGGAGCATAGCCAGAATGAACGCAACCATGCCCTGCAAGCGCTGCGCGACCGCCGCGCCCGCGTCTGCGTCGCGACCGACGTGGCGGCGCGGGGCATCGACCTCCCCAATCTCAGCCTTGTCGTCCATGTCGAGCTGCCCCGCGACGCGGAGACGATGCAGCACCGCTCCGGCCGCACCGGCCGCGCTGGCAAGAAGGGCACGGCGGTCCTCATCGTCCCCTATCCCCGCCGCCGCCGCGTCGAATCCATGCTGCGCGGCGCGAAGATCCCGGTCGAATGGGGCACCCCGCCCAGCAAGGAAGCGATCCAGGAACAGGATAATGCCCGCCTGCGCGAGAAACTGATGGAACGCGCCGACCTCGACGAACAGGACTGGGCGCTGGGCGCCGAACTGCTGGAGGCGAAGTCGGCCAAGGAAATCGCCGCCATGCTGGTGAAGAGCGCCCGCGCCGCCCTCCCCGCGCCGGAGGAACTGCTGGACGCCAGCGAAGCCCCGCAACGCCGCGACGGGCCGCGCCCCGGCTTCGAGGACACGGTCTGGTTCCGCATGGACATCGGCCGCCGCCAGAACGCCGACCCGCGCTGGATATTGCCGCTGATCTGCCGTCGCGGCCATGTATCGCGGCAGGACATCGGCGCGATCCGCATCGCCGCAAACGAGACCCTGTTCGAAATCCCCAGCGCCATCGTATCGCGCTTCATCGGATCGGTGAAGCGGACAGGCGAGGCCAATGACGAGGGCGCCGACATCGCCTTCGAGCAGGTCGAGGGCACGCCCCGCGAAGCCGCCCGCGAAAACCGCCACGGCAAGGGCCGCCCCAATGATCGCGGCCCCCGCCCTCCCGCGCACAGCCCCCGCCCGTTCAAGGGCGGCCCCAGGCGGCCCGGTCCGCGCAAGCCCCGATGATAGAAAAGGGCCGCCCTTCGACGGAGCGGCCCTTTCTCCTGACTAGCCCGCCCCGCAAAGGGCCAGCATCCGCGCCGCCAGCTCCCGTTCGCCCATCACGACATGGGGCACGCCCAGCCCCTCCAGATGCCTGACCTCCGCATCGGAATGGGCGCGGGCGATGACCTGGAGGTCGGGGTTCAAATGGCGCGCATGTTCGTGGATCGCGCCGCCCTCGAACCCTTCGGGCACGGCGATCAGCAGGCGCCGAGCCTCGCTTATGCCGGCCGCCCGCAGATGCCGGTCCTCCAGCGCGCTGCCGCGCACGACGGTGAGGCCGGCCTCCTCCGCCTCCTCCGCCCGGTCGGAGTCCGTTTCGATCACCACCAAATGCGCGCCCTTTTCCGCCAGCCGATCCGCGATCAGCTTGCCCACCCGGCCATAGCCGACCAGGATGACATGGCCGATGCGCGGCTTGGCCCTGGCCTTCTGCGCCTCTGCCTCTTCCTCGACCTCCTCCTGCTTGTGCCCGCGCACGATGAGGGAGAAGATCAGCGGATTGAGGAAGATCGACACGATCGCGCCGGCAAGGATCAGGTCGCGCCCTTCGGCGGGCAGCACGCCCAATCCCGTCCCCAAGGATGCCAGGATGAAGGAAAATTCGCCGATCTGCGCCAGGCTGGCCGCGATGGTCAGCGCCGTGTCGCCGGGATGGCCGAAGGCGCGGACGATCGCGAAGGCGGCGATGGACTTGCCGATGATGATGATCGCCACCGTGGCCAGCAACGGCAGCGGCTGCTCGACCAGCACCGCCGGATTGAACAGCATGCCGACCGAAACGAAGAACAACACCGCGAAGGCGTCGCGCAACGGCAACGTCTCCTCCGTGGCGCGGCGGCTGAGCGGCGTCTCGCCCAAAATCATGCCGGCGAAGAACGCCCCCAGCGCGAAGGACACGTCGAACGCCACCGCCGCGCCAAAGGCCACGCCCAGCGCTATCGCCAGCACGGCCAGGCGGAACAGCTCGCGCGATCCGCTATGCACGACCCAGTGCAGCGCCCAGGGAATGACGCGGCGGCCGACCACCAGCATCAGCGCGACAAAGCCCGCGACCTTGAGCAGCGTGCCCAGCAGCGGCGCGAGCAAGGCACCGGCCCCCGCTCCGGCCCCCGCATCGGCCCCCGCATCGGCATTGTTCATCACCCCGGCCAGCGCGGGCAGCAGCACCAGCGCCAGCACCATCACCAGATCCTCGACGATCAGCCATCCCACGGCGATCCTGCCCCGGCGCGTTTCAACCAGATCCGCCCCCTGCAAGGCGCGCAGCAGGACAACCGTGCTCGCCACCGACAGCGCCAGGCCGAAGACCAGCCCGCCCATCAACGGCCAGCCCATATAATAGGCCAGGCCCATGCCCATCAATGTCGCCACCGCGATCTGGCCGAGGGCGCCGGGCACCGCGATATTCTTCACCGACAGAAGGTCGCGCAGCGAAAAATGCAGGCCGACGCCGAACATCAGCAATATGACGCCGATTTCCGCCAGTTCATTGGCCAGGCTGGCATTGGCGACGAAGCCCGGCGTGAACGGCCCGACCATGATTCCGGCGATCAGATAGCCGACCAGCGGCGACAATTTCAGGCGATGGGCGATGGCGCCCATGACGAAGGCAACGACAAGGCCCGCGACGATCGTTCCGATCAGGGGCGTGTGATGGGGCATGGAGTGTCTTTCCCTGGCTGCCGATGGAGGAACGCCCTCCATCGGCAGCATATCCTATTCATTCAGCGACGGTCAGCATCGCCGCCGACAACAGCGCGCCGGCCGCGCCCAGTCCCGCCATGACGGCCGGCATGAACCACCATGGCGGACGGCGGGACGGCCCCGTGCCGCCGCGTCGCGATCTTCTGCGGGTCATGAAGAGGCTCCTTTTTCCTGACGGCGGCCTTAAAACGGCCGCCCTGATGCGTCAGGAAAGGGCCGGCGGCGCCCGCGCCCGCTGGCGGGACAGCAGGTGAAAGGACGGGAAAGAAACCAGGGAGGGCGAGAATCGGTCGCCGGGGCGCAGCGGGATTGCGCCCGGCAGCATCGCTATGGCCATCGGCCCGCCCGCGGCGAGCGCCGGCAACGGCGCGCGCCCATCGCCATCCGGCTCCATGGCCTGCACGGTGAGGGGGGTCGCATGGGCGCGGGCCTTCAACACCACGCCGGTGGTGGCCGGATTGAAGGCGGAGCCGGTGAACCGGCTGGACGGCGGCCCCAGGGGCGCGAGCGCGCTCAGCAGGGCCACGCCCAGCGACAGCCACAGGGTCAGGATGAACGGCAGCCGGCCGGCCAAGGTTTCCTTCCTGTACGGCGCTGGCGTCATCCGTGATATAGTCCCTTCGCTGGCCCTTCGCCGCGCCAGGATAGGGTCGGACAAGGCCAAAAACCAGCCCCGAATGCCGCGCTTGCCGGTTGACATCGGCGAGTCATTCCAGTAGCGGGCCACATTCCCGCGCGGGTCCAACAGGGCATTGTCCCTCGACGATCTGCGTAAAGCAGATTTGAACGAGAAGAGAAGAGCCATGTTCGCAGTCGTGCGCACGGGCGGCAAGCAGTATCGCGTCGCCGCCGGAGACAAGATCGTCGTCGAGAAGCTGGCCGGAGAGGCCGGCGACAAGGTGACGCTGGATGACGTCCTGTTCGCCGGCGAAGGCAGCGACGTGAAGGACGCGGCCAAGCTGACCGTCGCCGCCGAAATCGTCGCGCAGGCGAAGGGCGAGAAGGTCATCGTCTTCAAGAAGCGCCGCCGGCATAATTATCGCCGCCGCAATGGCCACCGCCAGAATCACACGATCCTCAAGATCGTGTCGATCGCCTGAGCCGCAGCAAAGTCACGAGGAGTTTGAGTCATGGCACATAAGAAAGCTGGCGGTTCGTCGCGCAACGGTCGCGATTCGGAATCGAAGCGCCTTGGCGTTAAGAAGTTCGGCGGTCAGGAAGTGATCGGCGGCAACATCATCATTCGCCAGCGCGGCACCCGCGTCTATCCGGGCCGCAATGTCGGCATGGGCAAGGACCATACGCTGTTCGCGCTGGGCGAAGGCCGCGTGGTATTCCACACCGGCAAGCTCGGCCGCAAATATGTATCGGTCGACGCCATGGCCGAAGCAGCCGAATAACGGACGATCGATGACGGATCGTCCCACGCAAACGGGGCGATCCTCCTGACGGAACGGCTTTTCGGCCACCGCCAGAGTTCGAGGGAAACAAGGGGCGCCCCGTCCGGGAGCGCCCCTTTTTCGCGTCGAAGGGCGTCTCCCCTGAATTTCCCTCAAGCCGCTGGAACCCCCGCCTTTCTCACGCGTCATGCGGGCGGGGCCCAGCCAGAGAAGATAGTCGTCATGCCGTAACTTTTCGCGGTCATTGGCGCGCAGGAGATTAGGAGACTTTCGATGTTCGCCCGTACCCCCCGCCTGTTGCTGCGGCCCGGCTGGATGGAAGACGCGCCGGCCCTTGCCGACGCGATCGGCGATGCGGCCGTGCTGCGCAACCTGACCCGCGCGCCGGCCGCCTACGACCGGGCCGATGCGCAGGCGTTCCTGGCCCAGCCGCAGGACGCGCGCCTGCCCAGCCTGCTCGCCTTCACCCGCACCAAGGGCGCGCCGCGCCTGGTGGGCGGCTGCGGCCTCCATGCGGCGGATGACGGCAGGGTGGAACTGGGCTATTGGATCGCCCGCCCCTATTGGGGACTGGGCTTCGCGACCGAAGCGGCGGGCGCCGTCATGCACATGGCCCGCGCCTTGGGCATACGCGACGTGCGCGCCGCCCATTTCGCAGACAATCCCGCGTCCGGCAACGTCCTGCGCAAGCTCGGCTTCCGCGACACGGGTCGCATCGAGCGCCGCTTCAGCCTGGGCCGGGGCGCGGCGGCGGATTGCCTGGTCTTCGAGGAAGGCGCCCCTGGAGAAGAGGGCGCGATCCCCATGACGGCGGATTCGTCCGCCGATCTTTACGGGGATTCGCTGCCGGCTCTGGCGGCCTGAACCCCGCGACCGGGGAGGGCGGCGCCGGGCCGCCTTCCCCCGCCCCCGCCGCGTTTCGGAAGAAGCGGCCGCTTTTGCGGCGCGCCTGTTTAATTCCGCCGCATAAACCGCTATGGGCGCGCGATGCATTTTCTTGATCAAGCGAAGATTTACATCAAGTCCGGCTGGGGCGGTCCCGGCGCGGTCAGTTTCCGGCGGGAAAAATATGTCGAATATGGCGGCCCGGACGGCGGCAACGGCGGCAAGGGCGGCGACATCATCTTCGAGGCGGTGGCCGGGCTGAACACCCTGATCGACTTCCGCTACACCCAGCATTTCAAGGCGCAGCGCGGCATGCCCGGCGCGGGCAAGAACCGCTATGGCGCCGGCGGCGAAGACCTGGTCATCAAGGTGCCGGTGGGCACGCAGATCCTGTCCGATCCCACACCCATAGAGGGGACGGAGGATGAGGACGGCACGATGGAATATGAGCAGGAACTGCTCGCCGACTTCACGCAAGTGGGGCAGCGCATCGTCCTGCTGCGCGGCGGCGACGGCGGGCGCGGCAACCTGTCCTACAAGACCAGCACAAACCGCGCCCCGCGCCAGCATGGCACGGGCTGGCCGGGGCAGGAAATGTGGGTGTGGCTGCGGCTGAAGCTGCTGGCCGACGTCGGCCTGGTGGGCATGCCCAATGCGGGCAAGTCGACCTTCATCAACCAGGTCACCAACACCAAGGCGAAGGTGGGCGCCTATGCCTTCACCACCACCAAGCCGCAATTGGGCGTGGTGCTGCATCGCGACCGGGAATTCGTGCTGGCCGACATTCCGGGCCTGATCGAGGGCGCGGCCGAGGGCGCCGGCATCGGCGACCGCTTCCTGGGCCATGTCGAACGCTGCCGCGTGCTGCTGCACCTGATCGACGCGACCGGCGACGACCCGGTCGAACAGTTCCGCATCGTGCAGGACGAACTGGCGGCCTATGGCGGCGGGCTGGACGAAAAGCCGCAGATCGTGGCGCTCAACAAGGGCGACCTGCTGGGGCCGGAACTGATGGAGGACATCGCCGGCCAGCTTCGGGACGAGGCGGGGGTGGAGGATGTCTTCATCATCTCCGGCGCGACCGGCGAAGGCGTGCCCGCCCTGCTGGACGCCGTGCTGCCGCTGCTCGACCAGCCCGGCGAGGAGGAAGAGGAAGACGGAGAGGACGGCGAAGCCCCATGGTCGCCAATCTGAAGTCCCCCTCCCTTTCAAGGGAGGGGCTAGGGGTGGGTACGTCGTGCAACGGCGCTCGCATCTTCTCCTCATCGCGCAGGCTCGCTTCGCTCGCACCCACCCCTGACCCCTCCCTGGAAGGGAGGGGAGGAACAGGTAAATGACCCCTTCCCTCTCCGGTTTCCCTCCTTCGCAAATCCGCCGTCTGGTCATCAAGATCGGCTCGGCGCTGCTCGTCGATCCGCAGGGCGAGGTGCGCGAAGCCTGGCTCCGCACGCTGGTGGCCGACGTCGCGGCGCGCAAGCAGGCGGGCCAGCAGATCATCATCGTCTCCTCCGGCGCCATCGCGCTCGGCGCCCGCAGGCTGAAGCTGCCCAAGGGCGGACGCGGCTCCCTGGAGGACGCGCAGGCGGCCGCCGCCACCGGCCAGATCGCGCTGTCGCAATGCTGGGCCAGCCTGCTCCACGAAAGGGGCATCACCGCCGCGCAGATGCTGGTGACGCTGGACGATCTGGAAAACCGCCGCCGCTATCTCAATGCGTCGGCCACGCTGGAGCGGCTGATGGCGCTCGACGTCGTGCCCGTGGTGAACGAGAATGACAGCGTCGCCACGGCGGAAATCCGCTTCGGCGACAATGACCGTCTGGCGGCGCGCATCGGACAGGCGGCACGGGCTGACGCGGTTGTGCTGCTGTCGGACGTCGACGGGCTTTACAGCGCCAATCCGCATGTCGATGCGAACGCCATGCTGATAGAGACAATCGAGCGCATCGATGCGCGCATCGCCGGGATGGCGGACGGCGGCTCCGCCTCCGGCATGGGGTCGGGGGGCATGACCTCCAAGATCGAGGCGGCGCGCATCGCGACCGGAGCGGGCGCGCATCTGGCGATCATCTCCGGCAAGGTGGATTCGCCGCTGTCGCATTGGAGCGATGGCGGGAAAGGATCGATCTTCCTCGCCGCGCAGGCCAGGGGCGCGCGCAAGGGCTGGCTCGCCGGGCGGCTGACGGTGCGCGGGCGGGTCGTGGTCGACGCCGGGGCCGAAGCGGCCCTGCGGCGCGGCAATAGCCTGCTTCCGGCTGGGGTTGCACGGGTCGAGGGCATCTTCGCCCGCGGCGACGTGGTCGACATATTGGCGGAGGACGGACGGGTGATCGCCCGCGGCCTCATCGAATATGACAGCGAGGAAGCGGCGCGCATCGCGGGCAAGCGCAGCGAGGACATCGCGACGCTGCTGGGGCACCTGCCCCGTTCCGTGCTGGTCCACCGCGACCATATGGCGATGGTCTGATCCCATGTCCCTGCGCATCGCCATGACGGGCGCGACGGGCTTCGTCGGCGCCGAGACCCTGAATCAGGCCCTGGCGGCGGGCCATCATGTGTCCGCCATCACCCGCCGGGCGCAGCCGCCCCGCGCCCACCTCAAATGGGTGCCCGGCGCGCTGGAGGACCAGGCGGCGCTCAACACGCTGGTCCGCGACGCCGATGTGGTGATCCACATCGCGGGCGTGGTGAACGCGCCCGACCGCGAGGGGTTCGAGGCCGGCAATGCGCGGGGCACCATGGCCGTGGTCGACGCCATGCGCCAACGCGGCGTCAAGCGGCTGATCCATGTCTCCTCCCTCTCGGCGCGGGAGCCGGGCCTGTCCGACTATGGCTGGTCGAAGGAACTGGCCGAACGGCATGTGAAGGCGAGCGGGCTTGACTGGACCATCATCCGTCCCCCCGCCATCTACGGGCCGGGCGACCGGGAGATGCTGGAACTGTTCCGCATGGCGAAGCGCGGGTTCATGCTGATGCCGCCGGGCGGACGGCTGTCGGTGATCGAGGTGAGCGACCTTGCCCGGCTGTTCCTGACGCTGGCGGTCGAAAAGGACATGAAGAGCCTGACCCATGTCTATGAGGTCGATGACGGCACGCCCGGCGGCTGGGACCATATGGACTTCGCGCAGGCGATCGGCCGCGCCGTCGGGCGGCCTGGAGAGAGGGCGGTGCGGACCTTTGCCACGCCCGCCTGGGCGCTCGGCTTCGCGGCGCGGCTCGACCGGCTGGTGCGCGGCAGGAACGCCAGGCTGACGCCCGACCGGGTCAGCTATTTCTGCCACCCCGACTGGGTGGTGAAGAAGCGCAAGCAACCGCCCAGGAAGCTGTGGGCGCCCAGGGTGCAGACGGAAGAGGGATTGAGGGCGACCGCCGAAGCCTATCGGGCGAAAGGCTGGCTCTGACGACCGAAGGCCTGGTACGGAGCCTGTCCTGGCAAGTTCTTGTTGTCGCATCGTTTTGAGCGGAAAACCGGTTCCCACTTTCCCGCACGATGCTCTAAACGCCGCTCAACCCCGCATCCGCCAGACCGCGCCAAAGGTGCAGCGCCTGAACGCTTTCCGCGACATCATGCACCCGCACCATCTGCGCGCCCAGTTCGGCGGCGCGGAAGGCCAGGGCCACCGAACCGCCCAGCCGCTCCGCCACCGGCGCCTCGTTCGACAAGGCCCCGATCAGGCGCTTGCGGCTGCCCGCGAACAGCAGCGGCACGCCCAGCCCCTGCAACGTCGCCAGCCCGTTCACCAGCGCCAGATTGTCGCCCAGCGACTTGCCGAAGCCCAATCCCGGATCGACCATGATCTTCCCGCGCGGCACCCCCGCCGCCACGCAGGCCTCCACCCGCTCCTCCAGCATGTCGAACACATCGGCCACGACATCGCCATAGCCCCCGGCATTGTCGTGCGGATCGTCCCCGGCCGACGGCGCATGCATCAGGATGACGGGGCATCCCGCCGCAACCACCACCTCCATGGCGCGGGGGTCGTGCCGCAGCGCGCTCACATCGTTGACGACCGCCGCTCCGGCGGCCAGCGCGGCTTCCATCACCGCCGCCTTGCGGGTGTCGACGGACATGGGAACGCCCGCCGCCGCCAGCCTTTCGATCACCGGCACGACGCGGGCGATCTCATCCCCTTCCCACAGGCGCGGCGCCCTGGGTCGGGTGGATTCGCCGCCCACATCGATCAGCGCCGCCCCTGCCGCAGCCATGGCGAATCCCGCATCGGCCGCCGCCTGCGGATCGTCCATATGCCTGCCGCCGTCGGAAAAGCTGTCCGGCGTGATGTTCAGGATCGCCATCACCTGCGGCGCGTCGAAACGGATGGTGCGTTCCCCCAGCAGCAGGGGCTGCCTCTGCGCCGAGATATTGGCCGCCAGCAGCCGCGCCCGCTCCGCCAGCGTATCGGGCAATCCCGCGATGGCATCGGCGAACTCCGCGACCGGCACCGTCGCCCGCGCCACGCGCCGCCCGTCCTTCCGCGCCGTCAGCTCATAAGCCTGGAACCACAGCAACCCATTGCCCATCCGCGCCGCCGACCCGTCGGCCAGGCCGACGGGCGACGGCACGAACCAAGTGGGGCGAAGGTAAAGCCGCGCATCGGCAGGAAGCTGTGGCAACATCTTCAAACTCCGTCGCCCAGAGCCCGAAAGGAAATCCGGGATCGTTAAGGCTCGTTCGCCAGCAAATAGGTCTGCCGCAGCGCATCGATCGGCTTCAACGCGCCGTCGATCTCGCAATGCCAGAAGGTCCAGCCATTGCAGCTCGGCGCACCCTGCAGGGTCGCGCCCATCTTGTGGATCGAGCCGGTATCCGTGCCCACGCTGAGCGAACCGTCCGCCCGCACCACCGCCTGCCAGCGCCGCTTCGAGTCCGTCAGCACCGCGCCGGGCTGCAGATAGCCGGTCTCGACCAGCGTGCCGAACGCCACCTTGGGCTGCGCCTTCGCGCTCTGCATGATGGTGAGCGCGCTCTCATCGAGCGGCAGCGCCGCCTCGATCCGCTCCAGCGCGACCTCGATATAATCCTCCTCGCGCTCGATGCCGATCCACTTGCGGCCCAGGCGCTTGGCCACCGCGCCCGTCGTCCCGGTGCCGAAAAAGGGATCGAGCACCACGTCGCCCGGCCTGGTGCAGGCCAGCAGCACGCGATAGAGCAGCGCTTCGGGCTTCTGCGTCGGATGCGCCTTGGTGCCGTTGCGCTTCAGCCGCTCCTGCCCGCCGCAGATCGGCAACACCCAGTCGGAGCGCATCTGCAACTCGTCGTTCAGCGTCTTCATCGCCTTGTAGTTGAACGTATATTTCGCGTCCTCGCCCTGGCTCGCCCAGATCAGCGTCTCATGCGCGTTGGTGAAGCGGGTGCCCTTGAAATTGGGCATGGGGTTGGACTTGCGCCAGACGATGTCGTTCAGGATCCAGAAGCCCTCATCCTGCAACGCCGTGCCGACGCGGAAGATATTGTGATAGCTGCCGATCACCCAGATGGTGCCGTTGGGCTTCAATATGCGCCGCGCTTCCCGCAGCCAGGCCTTGGTGAAGCGGTCGTAGCTGCCCAGCGTGTCGAACTTGTCCCAGTCGTTGTCGACCGCGTCCACCCGGCCGCCTTCGGGCCGGAACAGGTCGCCGCCAAGCTGGAGATTATAAGGCGGGTCCGCGAAGATCATGTCGATGCAGGCGTCGGGCAGCTTCGCCATTTCCGCGATGCAGTCGCCGCGCAGCAGGCGGTCTGCCTCGACCTCTACGGGCGCAACCGCCTTTTTCCGCCGCGGCGCGACGCGTTCCATGACACCCATTAGATGACCCCCGTTTCCTTCTGAGGTCCAGCGATGAGTCCTTGGGAGTCGGCCGTCAAGATCAGCGACTTAGGGTCCAAGCCTGCCATAATGGTTAACGCGGGCGGGAACGAACCGGGTAGCCACTAGATATTGAGTCGACCGCGACTCGAAAGACTCTAGATCGGCTAGTGTGGCGCAAAAGACTCAGCGGGGAAGGGGCGTGAAGTTTTTTTGGTTAACGCCGCTTGGAAGGGTAAAAATCGTCTTCACCTTGACCCATTCATAACCCTACGATTATGAATTGGCCATGACGGAACATATTATAAGGGGCGATCGATCGGCCTCCTGCGACGAACTTTTCAAGGCCCTGTCGGACGGCACCCGACGCGCCCTGCTGGAATATCTGGTGCGCGAGGGGGAACAGAGCGTCCACGCCCTCACCGCCATTTCCGGCGTATCGCAACCCATGGTGTCCCGCCATCTCGGCAAGCTGAAGCGCGCCAGCCTCGTGACGGCCCGCAGGTCCGGCCGCGAAACCTACTATACCGCCCGCGCCAAGGGCCTTGCGCCCGTGGTGCAGTGGATGGCGGTCTATGGCGCGCTCTGGTCGCAACGCTTCACCGCGCTGGAGGCGCTGGACGGCTACTGAGATAATTAGTGCGGCTGCGGAAATACGTGTTCCTGCGCAGGCAGGAACCCAGTTCCGGCGGTGGTGTGAGATTCGGACTCCTGCCTGCGCAGGAGCACGAAAGTTCTATTCTGCTGCGTCAGCCAGAATCCCCTCGATCAACATCACGTCATCCACCTTGTCCGCGTCGATGCAGGCCTCCGCCTTCTCCATCGCCACCAGGCGCGCCACGATCCCGAACCGCCGTCCTACCCGCGCGATCCCGCCCCGCAGCGTCGCAATCCGTAACACCGCCCCCAGCAATGTCAAAGGACCGAAGGCGGACACTATCTTCCACCCCTTCTTCCGGTCCTGCTCGACCTCCTGCCACAGCGCGATCACCGGCCGCGCCTTGCCGCTGCCGAACCAGAAGATATTTGCCCCCGACCACCAGCCGTCGCGGAATTTGAGCCAGGTCCGCCGCGACCCCGGATAGCGCGCCAGCAATGTCCTCCGCTCGACCATCGCCACGGCGATGTCGGCGCCCGATGCCTCCCGCGCCATCTGGTCCAGCATGGACCCGTCCAGCAGCACATGATCCGCCGTCGTCATCAGCAGGGGAAAGGGCAGATCCCCCCGGTCCAGCAAGGCGATGAGCGAAGACGCGATCCCGCCCCCGCTCCTTTCGAACCGCACTTTGGGATGTTCCGCCAGCCAGGCCGTCGCCGGATCGGCCGCGAACAATTCGGGCGCCTGGGTCAGAACGACCAGCCGCCCGACCGCCGGATGCGCCAGCAGGGCGCGGGCCGGGCGGTTGATCATCGGCTCCCCCGCCACCGGCACCAGCGGCTTGACCGCTACGCCCGCCGCCACCGCCAGGGGATCGGGGACCGGCCGCGCCCCGGCCAGCAGGATCGCGGTGATGTCGGAAGCCGCTGCGTTCATTCCCGCCCGTTAGCCGACGGCGTCGCCCGCGAAAAGCTATTTCCCGGTGGCCGCCGGCGCCGCATTCTTATGCGCAACCTGCACGGGCAGGCCGATGCGCAACCCCTTCAACTGCGCCAGCCGCGCCCGGAAGGCCGCCAGTTCCCGCCCGGCCAGTTGCGCCGTGGTCGTGAAGCGAACAGACAGCGGATTGATCGTCCGTCCGTTGCGATAGAGTTCATAATGCAGATGCGGCCCGGTCGACAGGCCGGACGATCCGACATAGCCGATCACCTGCCCCTGCCGCACCCGCTGCCCCGGCGACGCGGCAATGCGGCTCATATGCGCATAGCCGGTGGCAAGGCCGTTGCCATGCTCCAGCCGGACATAATTGCCATGCCCGCCATGCCGCCCGGCATAGGACACGAAGCCGTCGGTCGCCGCATAGATGGGCGACCCGTAGTGGGCGGCAAAGTCGATCCCCGCATGCATGCGGGTATAGCCCAGTATCGGATGGCGCCGCATGCCGAAGCTGGACGACATGCGCCCCGCCACCGGCGCCGACAGCACGCCCCGCCGCTGGCCGACGCCCGACGCCTCGAACCACTGGGTCCGCCCGTCGCTGTTCCATTTCAGCATGTCGATGCCGCGCCCGCTGGCCCGGTGAAGCCCGGCGAACAGCAGGTCGCCCACCTCCACGTCGCCGGTGTCGGCCCGCCGATATTCGGTGATGATGTCATAGCGATCCCCGGCCGAGATCGATCCGAGATCGACCTGCTGCGCGACGACGCGCAGGAAGCTCTGGATCGCCTTGGGCGGAGCGCCCGCCGCCCGCGCCGAACGATAGAGGCTCTCGCCCACCACGCCCTGGATGCGCAGCGGCGTCTCGTCCACATGGATCGCCGTCCGCTGCACTTGCAGGACCCCGCCGACCCGCGCAATCTCTATCCCCAGGTCGAACCGCGCCCGGAAGGCCAGCTTGTCCAGGGGCCGCGGCACGTCCCGGCTCGCCCGGCGGCCCAGCACGATGTCCAGCGGCGTGCCCGGCTTCAATCCCGCGCCGGTGTCGCCCGCGACCAGGCTCGTCACCGTGGCCACGTCGCCGCCGCTCACGCCCGCCCGCGCCAGCGCGCGGCCCAGCGAATCGCTGCCGCCGATCTGCGCGCGCAATTCGATCTGCGGCCGCTCCGGCGTCTCGCGCAGCGGCTGCACCGCGTCTGTCGGACCCATGCGCCGCCCGCTGTCCGCGCCCAGGGCAAGGGGCATGATCATCTGGCTGCGCACTTCATCGAACTGCCTGGCCGGCATCAGCGGCTGCGGCGCGCCGGGCAGGGGATGGAAGCCCGGCGACAGGTAAAGCGCCGCCGCGCACAGCCCAAGGCAGGTCGCAAGTCCCCGGAACCAGGTGAAACTTCCCACCCGCTGGCCAAGGTCGGGGACCAGTTCCACATCCTCGGCCCAATCGCGCAGCTTCTCTCGCCAGCCGCGCCGATCCTGGGCCGATCCCCCATTGCGGATCGAGTCAGTCAGCCACAAGGACGCGGAGGCGCCACCCTGCTGGGCATTGATCTGACCTTCATGAAACACGGTGAACCAGGCCCCCGGGGCAAATATCGCCCGACCCCCGCCGCGCGTTCATCCCCAATCCTGTAAAGGCATAGGGTTAAAGTCAAATAAAGACGGCTTTTTTAACCCTTTTCCTGCGGCCGGACGTGCTGCGCGAAGGACCGGCGGCCGACAGCGCGTCGCGCCGATTTGCCGGGCGGCGCGGATAAATTCGGAATGCGGCAAAATGGCCATGAGCGGCCATTACCCCCGCCGTCACCCCGGACTTGATCCGGGGTCCCGCTTTTCCCTCCACACCGCGCCTCGTCCAAGGCAGCGGGACCCCGGATCAAGTCCGGGGTGACGAATAGGGAAAGGGGTGACGAAAGGGGGAAGGTCCGCTCCCCACCCAAATCAACCCCCGGAAACCCCATTCGACCTCCCGCCACGCCCTTCCCCCTTGCCCTTCCCCGATCCATGCCCGACATAGCGGGAACCATGGCCCTATTCGCCCGCTCGCCCGTCACCGCCGTCCTGGGCCCCACCAACACCGGCAAGACCCATTTGGCGGTCGAACGCATGTGCGGCCACAGCTCCGGCATGATGGGCTTCCCCCTGCGCCTGCTGGCGCGGGAGGTCTATGACCGGGTGGTCGGCATGAAGGGCCCGGCGCAGGTCGCCCTCATCACCGGCGAGGAAAAGATCGTGCCCCCCGGCGCCCGCTATTTCCTCTGCACGGCGGAATCCATGCCCATCGGCGGGGGCCGCGAACCCGCGCAGGACGGCCTCAAGGATTACGCCTTCGTGGCCCTCGACGAAGCCCAACTCGGCGCCGATCCGGAGCGCGGCCATATCTTCACCGACCGCCTGCTGCGGGCGAGGGGCCGCGAGGAAACGATGATCCTCGGCTCCGCCAGCATCGGCCGCCTGGTCAAGGCGCTGGTCCCCGATGCGGAGATCATCGGCCGCCCCCGCTTCTCCACCCTCAGCTATGCGGGCGCGAAGAAACTCTCCCGCCTGCCCAAGCGGTCCGCCATCGTCGCCTTCTCCGCCGAAGAGGTTTACGCGGTAGCCGAAATGCTCCGCCGCTTCCGGGGCGGCGCCGCGGTGGTGATGGGCGCGCTGTCCCCCCGCACCCGCAACGCGCAGGTGCAGATGTTCCTGAATGGAGAGGTCGATTATCTGGTCGCCACCGACGCCATCGGCATGGGGCTGAACCTGGACGTCGCCCATGTCGCCTTCGCCTCCCTGCGCAAGTTCGACGGCCGCCGCACCCGCCGCCTCACCGTCAGCGAAATGGCCCAGATCGCGGGCCGGGCAGGCCGCCACCACAAGGACGGCACCTTCGGCAGCCTGGGCCATGAAGATGGCGACGCCGCCTTCACCCCCGAAGAGATAGAAGCCATCGAGGCTCATCGCTTCCCCCCGGTGGAACAGCTTTTCTGGCGCGACGGCACGCCGCGCACCGACCGGCTCGACCACCTGCTCTCCGACCTGGAGCAGAAGCCCGAACGCCCCGAACTGCGCCCCGCCCCCGAAGCGGTGGACCTGGCCGTCCTCAAGCGGCTGGCCGACGACCCCGTCGTCATCGAACGCGCCAGGGGGAAGCAACAGGTCGAACGCCTCTGGGCCGCCTGCGGCCTGCCCGATTTCCAGAAGCTGGGCGCGGAACATCATGCCCACGCCGTCAGCCGCATCTGGCGCTTCCTGTCCGAAGGGACGGGCCACATCCCCCGCGACTGGTTCGCGCAGCAGATCGCCCGACTCGATTCGGTGCAGGGAGACATCGACACGCTTTCGGGCCGCATCGCCGCGGCGCGCACATGGTCCTACATCGCCCATCGCGCCGACTGGCTCGCCCATCCGGCGGAAATGGCCGAACGCACCCGCGCCCTCGAAGAAAAGCTGTCCGACGCGCTCCACGCCGCGCTGACGCAGCGTTTCGTGGACCGGCGCACCACGGTTCTGCTAAGGGATATTGGCCAGAGCGCGGCCAACCTGCCGGTCGAAATGGAGCCGGACGGGACAGTCTGCGTCGATGGCGAGACGATCGGGCGACTTGACGGATTTCGTTTCTCGGTCGATCGCGCTACCCGGCATCAGGACAGGAAGATGCTGCTGGCGGCCGCTGAACGGCGCCTTGGAAGGATATTGCGAGTGAAGGCTGACGAATTACTGGGCGCGCCCGATACTGATTTCGCGCTCACGGACGAAGCGGGTCAGGCCCCCGGCATAAGCTGGCAGGGCAATGCAGTGGCGAGCCTGCACGGCGGCTCCGCGCTGCTGGCCCCCGAAATCCGGCTGGACCGCGCCCTCCTCACTCTCGGTCAGGACGTGCAGAAGCAGGTCGCGACCCGCCTCGCCACATGGTTCGATGCGCAGAAGGAAAAGCATCTCCTCCCCCTCACCAAGATGGTCGCGAGCAGCGCCGACCCCGAAGTCCCCGCCGTGGTCCGCGCCGTCTTCGCGCAGCTTGCCGATGCGGGCGGCGTGATCGCGCGCACCGACCTCGATTCGGCGCTCGGCCATCTCGACAAGGACCAGCGGCACCTGCTGCGCCGCGCGGGCATCGATATCGGCGTCCTCGACATCTACCATCCCGGCCTGCTCAAGCCCGGCTCCGCCCGCTGGCGCGCCGCCCTGCTGGCCGCCCGCCTGGGCAAGCCCTGCCTGCCGCTGCCCGGCCCCGGCCTCACCCTGATCCCGGCGGGCGAGAAATTCGACCAGATGGGCGCCCGCATCGCCGGTTTCCGGGGTTTCGGCGACCAGATGCTGCGCATCGACATGGCCGAACGCATGGCCCGCACCGCGCATGAAGCCATCGCCAAGAACGAAGCCTTCACCGCGCAAAGCCCGCAGATCGTCTCGCTGGGCCTGTCGGAAGAAGCCTTCCTGCAACTGATGCGCCTCGCCGGTTTCCGCCCCGTGGAAGCGCCCGAAGAGGGCGGCCCCAACTGGGTCTTCCGCGGCCGCCAGAAGCCCCGCCCCCACCAGCAACAGCGCGGCGACAAGCGCGGCGTCCCGGCGGCGGGCAAGCCCCAGGGCAAGCCGCGCGGCGACCGCCTCGTCCGGCCCCGCGCCCACCGGCAACCACGCCTTCGCCGGCCTGGCCGAACTGCTGGGCCGCAATGGCTGACGCGGGCCTGGTTCCGGCCCACGGCCCCAGCCTGCGCATCGACAAATTCCTCTGGTTCGCGCGCCTCGCGAAGAGCCGCTCGGTCGCGCAGAAAATGGCGGAGGACGGCCATATCCGCCTGAACGGCCGCCGCATCGAGCGCTCCCATTCTCCGGTGCGGGCGGGCGACCTCATCACCTTCCCCCACCCCAGCGGCGTGCGCGTCGTCCGCATCCTCCAGCTTCCCGGCCGCCGTGGCCCCGCCCCCGAAGCCCAGTCCTGCTATGAGGAACTGACGGTCGGCGCCTGACCCTCCCCACCGTCGTTCCTGCGAAGGCGGGAACCCATCTCCCGACATTGCCCCAAGCTCATCGGCAGGGGAGAGAATCCCCGCCTCCGCAGGGATGACGGGAAAAGCCCGCTACCCGCCGCCCAACAATATCCTCATTGACCTTCGCGCCCGCCGCGCATAGCAGGGCGCCGAATTGTCTCCATACCAAGAGTGCTGACCCATGACCTATGTCGTGACCGATAACTGCATCCGCTGCAAATATATGGATTGCGTCGAGGTTTGCCCCGTGGATTGCTTCTACGAGGGCGAGAACATGCTGGTCATCAACCCGAACGAGTGCATCGATTGCGGCGTGTGCGAACCGGAATGCCCGGCCGAGGCGATCCTGCCCGATACGGAGAACGGCCTGGAAAAATGGCTGGAGCTCAACACGAAATTCTCCGCCGAATGGCCCAACATCACCGTCAAGGGCGAAGCGCCAGCCGATGCCGACGACATGAAGGGCATCGAAAACAAGTTCGAACAGTTCTTCTCGCCCGAACCCGGCGCCGGTAGCTGAACCGCCGCGCCGCAGCGCCGTCGCGAACGGCCCGGCATTTTCCGAACGACTATCTATTGCGTTTAATTTGCGCGACCACTCCCGGATTTTGTGTCCGGGGGTGGCAATTTTGTTACGAATCTGCTAAATAGAGGCCAACAGGCGGACATGGTCGCATCCGCTACGGAGATAAATGCCTGATGACTTGATGGTGGCGCCGCATCCCCCTCGGCTCGTGCATCCGTTCGCACCTGCAAGGCGAACGCCACCGCTCCTCCCGGAATAATGGAAAGGTTTCAAATGGCTGCCAAGGCGCTGTCCTTTGACGTAGGTGATTATGTTGTTTACCCCAAGCATGGCGTTGGCCGCGTCATAGAGCTTCAGAAGGAGCAGATCGCGGGCATGGAGCTGGAGCTTTACGTGCTCCGCTTCGAAAAGGAACGCATGACGCTCCGCGTGCCCACCAACAAGGCCGAGGGCGTCGGCATGCGCAAGCTGTCCTCCAACAAGACGCTGGAGGAAGCGGTCGAGACGCTGAAGGGCAAGCCCAAGGTGAAGCGCACCATGTGGTCGCGCCGCGCCCAGGAATATGAAGCGAAGATCAATTCGGGCGACCTGGTGTCGATCGCCGAAGTGACCCGCGACCTGTTCCGCGCCGACGACCAGCCGGAACAGAGCTATTCCGAACGGCAGATCTTCGAAGCGGCGTCCAGCCGCCTCGCCCGCGAACTCGCGGCGATGGAGGAAACGGACGAACCGAGCGCGCTCAAGAAGATCCTGCGCATCCTCAACGAAGCCGCCCCCAAGCACGCAAAGGTGGAAGGCTAAGCAACTTCGGCTGAGCCGGAACAGCAGACAAAGAAAAGGGCGCTCCTCGACGGAGCGCCCTTTTTTTGATTTCGATGGTTGGCCGTCATCCCCCTCCCGCAGGCGAGAGCGGCTAGGGCGAGCGGACAAATTCGAAAATGTCGGGATGGGCAGTGCGGTCATCCGTTTTCCGTCACCCCGGGCTTGACCCGGGGTCCCGCTGCCTTGGACGAGGCGCGCGCTCAGAAAGAAAGCGGGACCCCGGATCAAGCCTGTCCTGAGCTTGTCGAAGGACCCGGGGTGACGGATAGGGGGACATCCGCTCCCCACCCAGATCACCCGGTCCGACAAGTCCTGAATGCGTCCAGGCCGATCAATCCGCCGGTTGTTCCTTCACAGTCCCGGCCGCGTCCTTGGCCGCGTCGCCGACATCGCTCGCGGCCTGGCCGACCTGGGTGGCCGCGCTTTCGACGGCGCTGTCCTTCCGGCTCTCGCTGCCGATCAGGAAGAAGGCGGCGATCGCCACCACCACGACCAGCAGCAGAACCGCCACCATGGTGCCGCCGCCGCCGCGCTTTTCGATGATCGTGGTCGTCGCCGGACGTTCCTGATAATCCGCCATATGAATCCTCCTCGTCTTCACGCCTCCCGGCGGCATAATGCGCAAGCGAGCGAGCGGGTTCCTGACCGGATCAGCGGCAATAGCCCTCCCGCCCCGGCAGCACGATCAGGCAATCCTGCCGGCCGGCCAGATCCTTGAACCCGGTTTCCGCGCCCGTCCCCGGACGGATGACCAGATCCCTGCCGTCGCGCGCGAAGCGGATCGTCGCGCCCTCCGCCACCCCGGCATAGTCCCCCTGCCGGTCCAGATTGTCCTGGTTGGCGATGGCGTAATGGCCGCGCCGCCCGTCGGGCGAAGGCTGGATGTCCAGGAACAGCCCCTCCGGCCCGTTCCACCGCCCGACCCACGCGTCGGTGGGCGGACCTGTCGCCTCATTGGCGGCCGCGTCCACGGCGTCCGGCTCCGCCATCGCCTCCACCTCCACCGGCCGTCCGGCATTGTTCGCGGCCCCGCCTTCGTCCACGCCCTTGGCGCAACCGGACGTTAGCGCTCCCATCGCGATGAGCGGGAGGATCAGGCCCATATTGCGACATGTCATCCATATTTCTCCTTGCAATTGACCCCATAAACCGCTGAACGCGGGGCTTCGATCCCTTTTCCTGGCAGGGGACGGGCCGCCTGTCGGCGGCTTCGGCGGGAAGGGCGGATCATGGGCGGGGAAAAGACATGGAGCACAAGGTTGAGGGGCGTCCCGAAAGGGCACGGTTCGTTCGCGAATCCGCCGATGTCCGGCGGCAGGCCCTGATCGAGGCGACGGCGCGCTGCCTTGCGGAAAAGGGGGTGGGCGGCACGTCCGTCCGCGCCATCTGCGCCTATGCCGGCGTTTCGGCGGGCCTTCTCACCCATTATTTCGACGGCGTCGACGCGCTGATCCTGGCCACCTATCGCGATGTCGGCGAAAAGGTCGCCGCCGCGATGGAGCGCGCCGTGGCGGAGGCCGGACCCTCCCCCCGCGACCGGCTCTGGGCCTATCTGCGTTCCAATTTCCAGCCGCCGGTGCTGGACCCCAATCTGCTGGCGACCTGGATTTCCTTCTGGAGCCTCAACAAGACCAATCCGGCCATCGCCGCCACCCATGCCGAAACCTATGGCGGCGGGCGCGAACGCATGGAGGTGCTGCTGCGGGAGGCCGCCCCCCAGATCGCCCGGCCGGAGGCGCGCATCGCCGCCATCGCGCTGACCGCGATGATCGACGGCCTGTGGCTGGAACTGTGCCTCGATTCCTCCACCTTCACCATAGAGGAAGCGCTGGGCATGCTGGAGGAGGCGATGAACTATGTCCTGGAAAAGCCGAGGAACGGCTAGCCAGCGTCGACAAATTCAAGACTCGCCAGATTGCGTGTGCGGGTGGTTCCCCGCCATTCCCCCTCCCGCAGGCGTTCAAACGAGGCGCGTGACTCGTTTGAAGGGGCCAGGGGGTGGGCTGGCGCGACATTTAAGGGGTCACGGAAAACCGCCATCTGCCGGCTCGCCATCGTCTGGATGCAGTTACAGCCCAAGCCGATCAATGAACCGGCAGTGATCGCTTTTATCAATCAACCTGGTCGATAAAACCAATTTCCCGCCGCCGTGCGCATTCCCTACATGGGTCGGGCAACAGCAACCCCTGAAAAGGAACTGGAAAGCCCATGGCGCTTATCAATACGACCATCAAGCCGTTCAAGGCCACCGCTTACAAGGAAGGCAAGTTTGTCGACGTGACCGACGCCGACGTGAAGGGCAAGTGGGCCGTCTTCTTCTTCTACCCCGCCGACTTCACCTTCGTCTGCCCGACGGAGCTGGAAGACCTGGCCGACATCTACCCGACGCTGCAGAAGCTGAACGTCGAGGTGTATTCGGTGTCGACCGACACGCATTTCAGCCACAAGGCGTGGCACGACACCTCGCCGGCCATCGGCAAGATCAACTATTACATGCTGGGCGACCAGTCGGGCCAGATCACCAATAATTTCGACGTGATGCGCCCGGGCGTCGGCCTGGCCGACCGCGCCACCTTCCTGGTCGATCCCGAAGGCGTGATCCAGTTCATGGAAATCACCTCGGAAGGCGTCGGCCGCAACGCGACCGAACTGCTCCGCAAGATCAAGGCCGCCCAATATGTCGCCGCCAATCCCGGCGAAGTCTGCCCGGCCAAGTGGGAAGAAGGCGAAGCGACCCTTGCTCCGTCGCTCGACCTCGTCGGCAAGATCTAAAGACCTGAAAGGGCATCTGCCGGATCGGGTAGAGTTCCTCCCTGATCCGGCAGGGCCTTTGCATGCTGCGTGCTCCTGCGAAGGCAGGAGCCCAGTCCAGCCGCTTGAACCGCAGTCCTGCCTTCGCAGGAGCAGGGAACGGCAAGACCGCCAGATCATTAGCAAAAACGCCGGGCCTTCGGATCGCACCATCCCGGCGATCGTCAAGCCGCGCCCCGGATAGGCGCGCCCAACCATGGAGACCGATATGTTGGACGCAAATCTCAAGGGTCAGCTCAAGGCCTATATGGCGAACATCACCCAGCCCATCGAACTGGTCGCATCGCTGGACGACGGCGCGAAGAGCCGCGAACTCAAGACCCTGCTGGAAGAGATCGCCGAACTTTCAGACAAGGTGTCCATCGCCACAGGCAGCGACAGGCGCGTCCCCAGCTTCATGATCCGCCGCGCCGGAACGGACATCGGCGTCACCTTCGCGGGCCTCCCCATGGGCCATGAATTCACCAGCCTTGTCCTCGCCCTGCTCCAGGTCGGCGGCCATCCGTCGAAGGCCGCGCAGGATCTGATCCAGCAGATCAAGGATATCGACGGCGACTTCGCCTTCGAAACCTATTTCTCGCTCTCCTGCCAGAATTGCCCCGACGTGGTGCAGGCGCTGAACCTGATGGCGGTCCTCAACCCCCGCATCCGCCACACCGCCATCGACGGCGCGCTGTTCCAGGAGGAGGTCGACGCCCGCAAGGTCATGGCCGTCCCTACCGTCTTCCTGAACGGCGAACCCTTCGCCAGCGGCCGCATGGAACTGGAGCAGATCGTCGCGAAGATCGACAGCGGCGCGGCAGCGCGCGCGGCGGACAAGATCAAGGCCCAGGATCCGTTCGAGGTGCTGATCGTCGGCGGCGGCCCCGCGGGCGCGGCGGCGGCCATCTATGCGGCGCGCAAGGGCATCCGCACCGGCATCGCGGCGGAACGCTTCGGCGGCCAGGTGCTCGACACCATGGATATCGAGAATTTCGTCTCGGTCAGCCGCACCGAAGGCCCCAAATTCGCCGCCGCGCTGGAGGCGCACGTCAAGGATTATGATGTCGAGATCATGAACCTGCAAAAGGCGGCGAAGCTGATCCCGGCCCGGACCGAGGGCGGCTATCATGAAGTCGTCCTCGAAAATGGCGCCTCGCTGAAAGGCCGCACCGTCATCCTCTCCACCGGCGCCCGCTGGCGGCAGATGGGCGTCCCCGGCGAGGAGGAATATCGCAACAAGGGCGTCGCCTACTGCCCCCATTGCGACGGCCCCCTCTTCAAGGGCAAGCGCGTGGCGGTGATCGGCGGCGGCAACAGCGGCGTGGAGGCGGCCATCGACCTGGCCGGCATCGTCGCCCATGTGACGCTGATCGAATATGACAGCCAACTGCGCGCCGACGCGGTGCTGCAACGCAAGCTCGCCAGCCTGCCGAACGTGAAGATCATCACGTCGGCCCTCACCACCAGGGTGGACGGCAATGGCGAGCGCGTCACCGGCCTCAGCTACAAGGACCGCAACAGCGGCACGGAACATGATGTCGAACTGGAGGGCATTTTCGTCCAGATCGGCCTTGTCCCCAACACCGAATGGCTGAAGGACAGCATCGCCCTTTCCCCCCGCGGCGAGATAGAGATCGACGCGCGCGGCGAAACCAGCCAGCCCGGCATCTTCGCGGCGGGCGACTGCACGACCGTGCCCTACAAGCAGATCGTGATCGCCTGCGGCGCGGGATCGACGGCGGCGCTCTCCGCCTTCGACTATCTCATCCGCCTCCCCGCGACGGAAGAAACCGCCGAAGCGGCCTGATCATCCGGCCGAAATCACGAAGAACTGCCACCAATTCCTCCCTACGCGAAGCGTGGGGAGGGGGACCGCCGCCAAAGGCGGTGGTGGAGGGGAAATTCGGAGGTCGCGCCTCTTCCCCTCCACCACGCTTCGCGCGTCGAAGAGAGTCACGTGCCTCTCTTCGACCCTCCCCATCTCCCGATGGGGAGGAACAGGATAGCTCCGCCAACCCTCCCAACCCATCATCTCCCAAATATCGCCACCCCCTACCGCCGCATCAACCGCAGCCGGAAAATCCCCGGATCGACCTCCAGCATCGGCGACACCGTCTCATCCCGCTGCGCCAACACCACCGGCGCGGCCTGCGGCGAGAAGGTCACGACCGCGCTGCCCGGATCGCCCGCCACCAGCGCATCCACCATCAGCACCGGACTCAAACGATCCGACGTCACGCTCACCAAAGTCCCGACCTGCGTCATCCCGAACAGCCTGCGCGCAAATGGCTGGGGCAGGCGGATGCACCCATGGCTCGCCGGATAGCCCGGATTATGCCCGGCATGCAGCGCGATCCCGTCCCAGGTCAGCCGCTGCATGAAGGGCATGGGCGCGTTGGAATAGAGGTTCGACCGATGCCATTGCCGCTTCTGCAGCACGGGAAACTCCCCGGTCGGCGTGCGATGCCCCTTCATGCCGGTCGACACGCTGGCCATCCCCACCAGCCGGTCGCCGTCATAGACATGCGCCATCTGCCGCTCGATGCTGATCACCAGATAGAGCGGCCCGGCAAAGGGGCCTTCCTCCAGCCAGCGATAGCCGCCCGCCCCCACCGGCTCCTGCGCCCCGGCCGGAACGGCAATGGCGCAGAACATAAGCAGCATTGAGGTTAGAAAAGCGCGCATAAACGCTTTTTTAACCATAAGACGCGCCAGCGCCAGCCCCGGATGCGTTCTACAGCAAACTCAACTGCGCGACCGGCGCAAAGCTCCTGCGATGCAGCGGCGTCGGGCCATGTTCCCGCAACGCCGCGAGATGCCTGGCGCTGCCATAGCCCTTGTTGCTTTCCCAGCCATAATGGGGATGCGCCGCCGCCGCCTCCACCATCATCCGGTCGCGCGCCTCCTTCGCCAGGATGGATGCCGCCGCGATGGACAGGCATTTGGCGTCGCCCTCGACGATCGCGGTCGACGCCCAGCGCCATTGCGGGCAGCGATTGCCGTCCACCAGCACATGCGCGCAGTCATGGGCCAGCGCCTCGACCGCCCGCGTCATCGCCAGCATCGTCGCCCAGAGGATGTTGAGGCTGTCGATCTCCTCGACCGAGGCGACCCCCAGCCCCCAGCACAGCGCCCGCGCCTTGATCTCCCCCTCCAGCACGGCGCGCCGGGCCGCGCTCAATTGCTTGGAGTCGTTGAGGCCTTCGGGGCAGTCCTCCTGCCGCAGGATCACCGCCGCCGCCACGACCGGCCCGGCCAGCGGCCCGCGCCCGGCCTCGTCCACCCCGGCCACCAGCCCCGGATGGTGCAGCAGTTCATGGGCGAAATCAGGCATGGTCGTGAAATCCGAAGGGCGCGCCCATCGGCCCATGGCCCTGCCCCAGGCCCGGCGCCAACGCCAGCGCCGCCCGCACATATTTGCGCGCCCGCTCGATGGCGTCGATCAGGTCCAGCCCCTGCCCCAGCCCGGTCGCGACCGCGCTGGCCAGCGTGCAGCCCGTGCCATGGCTGTGCCGCGTGTCGATCCGCGCATTGCTCCACGCCTTCACCACGCCCCGCGGCCCGATCAGCCGGTCGGTCAGCATCGGCCCCTCGCCATGCCCGCCCTTGGCCAGCACATGCGTCGCGAAACGGACCGCGATCTCCTCCCCGCCCAGCGCCGCCAGTTCCGGAATATTGGGCGTCACCAGCGTGGCGAGCGCCATCAGCCGCTCAAACGCCGCGATGGTCTCCCCGTCCGCCAGCACGGACCCGCTGGTCGCCACCATGACCGGATCGAACACGATGGGCACGCCCTCCAGCGCCGCCAGCCGCTCCGCCACCGCCACGGCGGTCTCCGCCGATCCGATCATGCCGATCTTCACCGCATCGACGCCGATGTCGCCGATCACGCTCTCCATCTGCCGCAGCACCATGTCGGTCGGAACGGGATGGACGCCCTGCACGCCGCCCTGAACTCCCAGGGTATTCTGTGCCGTGATCGCGGTGATCGCGGTCATCGCATGGCCGCCCAGCAGCGTCACGGTCCGGATATCCGCCTGGATGCCCGCGCCCCCGCCACTATCGGACCCAGCGATGATCAGGATGCGGGCGACACTCATGCCTTATATTTGCGCTCCGTCGACGCCGGATGCCGCGTCAGCGCATCCCCCATCCGCGTCGGCCGGTCCATCAACTCCCCGCCGCAATTGGGGCAACGATCGTCCAACGCCTCCGCGCAGGGCGCGCAAAAGCTGCATTCGAAGGAACAGATGAACGCCCCCGGCTCATCGGCGGGCAGGTCGACCCCGCAACGCTCGCAATCGGGCCGCATCTCAAGCATGGATGATCGCCCTCCATCCGTCGTTCCCGCGCAGGCGGGAACCCATCTCCCGCCACCTCCCCCGGACCGGATGCGCCGGAAAGGCAACCCCATATCCGCAAGGACAACCGCAACGCAACTCCGTCACGCCGCCGCCTTCGCCACCGCGTCGCAGATGCGCTCGACCACATCCTTCACCTGATCCTCCCGGTCGCCCTCGGCCATCACGCGGATCACCGGCTCCGTGCCCGAAGGCCGGATCACCAGCCGCCCGCTGCCGTTCAGCTCCGCCTCCGCCTGGGCGATCACCCGCTTCACATCCTCATGCTCCAGCGGCTTGCCGCCGGAGAAGCGGACATTCTTCAGCAATTGCGGCACCGGATCGAACTGGTGCAGCACTTCGCTCGCGGGCTTGCCGGACCGCACCAGCGCCGCCAGCACCTGCAACGCCGCCACCGTGCCGTCGCCGGTGGTCGCATAGTCGGACAGGATCATATGCCCCGACTGCTCGCCGCCGACGTTGAAGCCGCCCTCCCGCATCCGCTCCAGCACATAGCGGTCGCCGACCTTGGTCCGCTCCAGCGCCATGCCCTGCCCGGACAGGAACCGCTCCAGCCCCAGGTTGGACATCACCGTCGCCACCAGCCCGCCGCCGCGCAGCGTCCCCGCCCGCGCGAAATTGCCCGCGATCAGCGCCATGATCTGGTCGCCGTCGACAATGGCGCCATGTTCGTCCACCACGATCAGCCGATCAGCGTCGCCGTCCAGCGCAATGCCGATATCCGCCCCCGCCGACACCACGCTTTCCTGCAAAAGCTGGGGCGATGTCGAACCGCAACGGTCGTTGATGTTGATGCCGTTGGGCGTGACGCCGATCGCCACCACCTCCGCCCCCAATTCCCAGAAGGCGGAGGGCGCGACCTGATAGGCCGCCCCATTGGCGCAATCGACCACGATCTTCAGCCCGTCCAGCCGCAGATCGGCCGGAAAGCTGGATTTGACCGCGTGGATATAGCGGCCCCGCGCATCCTCGACCCGGCGGGCGCGGCCGATGTCCTGCGACGCGGCGAGCGGAATCTCCTGCTCCAGCATCGCCTCGATCTTCATCTCGTCCTCGTCCGACAGCTTGTAGCCGTCCGGCCCGAACAGTTTGATGCCATTGTCGAAATAGGGATTGTGACTGGCGGAGATCATCACGCCCAGATCGGCGCGCATCGAATGGGCCAGCAGCGCCACCGCCGGAGTCGGGATTGGCCCGAACTGCACCACGTCCATGCCCACGGCGGTGAAGCCCGCGACCAGCGCATTCTCCACCATATAACCGGAAAGCCGCGTATCCTTGCCGATCACCACGCGATGGCGATGCGTGCCACGCTTGAAATGCTTGCCCGCCGCCATGCCGACCTTCATCGCCAGTTCGGCGGTCATCGGCCATTGGTTGGTGCGCCCGCGAATGCCGTCGGTGCCGAAATATGTCCTGCTCATCATCCTCGCCCGCCGATGCGGTGAACCCTGTTCCCCTCCCATAGCAATCTTTGTTCGACTTTCCAGCAAGGACCGGCCATCCCCTTGCAAATGGACGGATTCAACGCAGCGGTCGACGCCCTTTCCGGCGCGGTCTTCATGAAGGTGCCGGTGCTGGGCGCGCAGATCGAACTGATCGTGCTCTATCTGGCACTGCCGATGCTGTTCTTCACCGCCTGGCTGGGCTTTCCCAATGTCACGGCGGTGGGCCGGGCGCTCCGCATCCTGCGCACCCAGCCGCATGAGGGCGAGGCAAAGGGCGACGTCAGCCAGTGGGGCGCGCTCTCCACCGCGCTTTCAGGCACCATCGGCCTCGGCAATATCGCGGGCGTCGCGGTGGCGCTGACCATGGGCGGGCCGGGCGCGATCCTGTGGATGTTCGTCATCGGCTGGTTCGCCATGACGGTGAAGATGGCGGAGGTCACGCTGGGCCTCAAATATCGCACCTTCGACGGCCGGGGCCATGTGCATGGCGGGCCGATGTATGTGCTGAAGGCCGTCGGCGCGGCGCGGGGCTGGCCCCGGATCGGCCTGATCCTGGGCGGCTTCTACGCCTTCTTCGCGCTGTTCGGGGCGATCCCCATGGTGCAGGTCAACCAGAGCTTCGCGCAGGTGAAGGTGGTGACCGGCTTCGCCAATGGCTGGGCCTATGGCACGATGCTGGCCGGCGCGGTGGCGCTGGTGACGCTGGGCGGCGCGGCCTGGCTGGGCGAGGTGGCGAAGCGGCTGACCCCCCTCAAGGTCGCGGTCTATCTGATCGGCGTGGCGACCGTGCTGATCCTCCATGCCGCCGCCATTCCGGGCGCGCTGGCGGACATCTGGCGCGGCGCATGGAGCGGCCAGGCCGCGACCGGCGGCGCGGTGGG
>NZ_ATDO01000068.1:0-746 GCF_000445085.1 Sphingobium sp. HDIP04
GGGCATGCGCCGCGCCGTCTTCGCCAGCGAGGCGGGCGTGGGATCGGCGGTGATGGCGCACAGCCTGGCGCGGGTGCGGCATCCGGTGTCGGAGGGGTTGGTCGCCCTGCTGGAACCGCTGCTCGGCACGATGATCGTCTGCGCCCTGGGCGGGCTGGCGCTGGTCGTCGCCGGAACCTGGAAAAGCGGGCTGGAGGGCATCGCCATCACCTCCGCCGCCTTCGCGCAGGTTTCGCCCTCCTTCCCCTGGCTGCTGGCGGTGGTGGTGGTGCTGTTCGCCTATTCCACGCTGGTGGCATGGGGCTTCTACGGGCTTCAGGCCTGGGGCTATCTGTTCGGCAACGGGCCGAAGGCGCAGTGGAGCTACAAGATCCTCTACATCGTCGCCCTGCCCCCCGCCGCCGCCATCGATCTGGGCCGGGTGGTCGGCATCGTCGACAGCAGCTTCTTCCTGATGGCGATCCCGAATGTCATCGCGCTCTATCTCTGTGCTGGCGAACTGCGGCGCGACGTGCGGGACTATCTGGCAAAGCCGGAAGAGGATTAACGCCCTTTATTTCAGCAAGCCGTGCTCCTGGGAAGGCAGGAGCCCAGTTCCGCCCTTGGGCCAGGCAGCGTGGACAAAATTCAAGAGAGCCGCCGGATCGAGAGATTTGGGTGGAAAGCGGACCTATCCCATTCCTCCCCATCGAAGGATGGGGAGGGGGACCGCGCGAAGCGTGGTGGAGGGGAATGGGGCACGACCT